>JALWYR010000069.1 GCA_027003085.1 Flavobacteriales bacterium | reverse complement strand
GCGCCAAACTGGAAAAAAACCTGGGGTCTATCAAGGATATGACCCGCTTGCCCGGCGCCATGATCGTGGTGGACGTCAACAAAGAACATGTGGCCGTAAAGGAAGCCAATAAACTGAACATTCCCATCGTGGCCCTGGTGGATACCAATGCCGACCCGCGCCCGGTCAATTTCCCCATTCCGGCCAACGACGATGCGTCCAAATCCATCGAATTGATTCTGGACTACCTGACAAGCGCCATTGCCGAAGGGCTCGAAGAACGTAAGCTAATCCGCGAACGCGCCAAGCAAGAAAAAGAAGAAGCCAAGAAAAAAGAAGCCGCCAAAGCCGAAGAGCAAAAGGACGAGGAAAAATCAGAATAACATAAACCAACAACCTAAATCATAAAACTTATGGTAAAGATAACTGCCGCAGATGTAAATAAATTACGCAAAATGACCGGTGCCGGAATGATGGATTGCAAAAACGCACTGGTCGAAGCCGAAGGCGATTTCGAAAAAGCCATTGAAATTCTTCGTAAAAAAGGCCAAAAAGTGGCCGCCAAACGCGCCGACCGCGAAAGCTCCGAAGGCGTGGTTGTGGCTACGCTGAACGCCGACAAAACCCGTGGTGTGCTTATTTCGCTCAACTGTGAAACCGATTTCGTGGCCAAAAACGCCGATTTTATCCAATTGGCCGAAGATTTCGGTAAAGTGGCCTTGAACTACAATTCCAAAGAAGAATTCTTGCAAGCCCCTTTCGATGACAAAATTTCGGTGGCCGAAAAGCTTACCGAACAAACCGGTGTGATCGGCGAAAAAATCGAAATCGGTGCATTCGAAGTGCTCGAAGCACCCTACTTGGGTTCCTATATCCATTCCAACAAAAAAATCGGCACCTTGGTGGGACTGAACAAAAATATCCCCGGCGTGGAAGAAGTGGCCCACGACGTGGCCATGCAAGTGGCCGCCATGAGCCCCATCGCCCTGGACGAACAAAGCGTTCCGCAAGCGGTGATCGACAAGGAATTGGAAATTGCCAAAGAGCAACTGCGCAACGAAGGCAAACCCGAAAACATGCTTGACAAAATCGCCCAAGGTAAGCTCAAAAAATTCTTCAAAGAAAACACCTTGGTGAACCAAGCCTTTATCAAAGACAACAAAAAAACCGTTGCCGACTACGTCAAATCCTTGGATCCCGAACTGAAAATCACGGGATTCAAACGCGTAGCGCTGGGCTAAGCGGAGAACCGAACTTTTTGACTCACCTCAGCCGCCTGTCCATCAGGCGGTTTTCTTTTATTGCAAGCTGCCGCACTGCCATTACGGCATCGGTATGGTTTTTGCGAATAACTAAAATTAATTCGTAATTTTGTCATGTATGCCAAACACCAAAAGCACAGGCTTGGAAAACAACCTGATCGAACGCATCATAGCCAGCATTGCCGACAAAAAAGGGAATGATATTACCGTGATTGACCTTCAAGGATTTGATCATACCATTGCCGATTTTTTTGTCATTGCCGATGCCACGACCAACATCCAGGTAAAAGCCATAGCCGACCATATACAACGTCAAATTTCGAAAAACCTGAAATTACGCCCTTGGGGGGTCGAAGGCGAAGAAAACGCCGAATGGATTCTTATCGATTACGGCGATGTGATTGTGCATGTGTTTCAACGTCCGGTGCGTGAATATTACGACATCGAAGGACTTTGGGCCGATGCACCCATACGAAAAATCGAACAATGATGAACAACAATAAGCAACCCAATAATTCCGCCGGACAGGGAAAATCCGGCAACAATAAAACGCCGAAAAACGGAAAGAGTTTCGGCACCTGGTTCGTTATGTCCATCCTGCTTTTCGGGTTGTGGATGTTTTTCTATTCCGCTCCCGGTGCGGGTATGGAACAAGAAATCACCATCGACCGCTTTTTTGATTTGCTTCGCAAAGGCAAAGTGAAAGAGGTGGTTATCGAAGACAAGCATTTGGCCAAGGTCTATCTGACGCCCGAAGCGCTCAAAGAGGAACCCTTCAAAAAATTACCCCAAGGCGGTGGATTTTTCTCGGCCGATGTGCCGCAATACACTTTCGAAATCGGTGATTTGCAGTTGTTCCAAAAAAAACTGGAAGACGCCAAAAAAGAAGGCATTCCGTTTACCTATAAATTCAAAACCAATAGCAACATTTGGCTAAACATTTTGATCAATGTGCTTCCGTGGGTGCTCATTCTGGGATTTTGGTTCTATTTGATGCGACGCATGGCATCCAATGCCGGTGGCGGCGGTGGAGGCATGGGCATTTTTAATGTGGGCAAATCCCGGGCGCAACTCTACGATAAGGACAAGCACGTTAAGGTCAGTTTCAAGGACGTGGCCGGCTTGGAAGGCGCCAAGGAAGAAGTAAAAGAAATCGTTGATTTCTTGAAAAACCCGCAAAAATACACCCGTTTGGGCGGAAAAATTCCGCGCGGCGTGCTCTTGGTAGGCCCGCCGGGAACCGGAAAAACCCTTTTGGCCAAAGCCGTAGCCGGTGAGGCCAATGTGCCTTTCTTTTCGCTTTCGGGATCCGACTTTGTGGAAATGTTTGTGGGCGTGGGCGCTTCGCGTGTGCGTGATTTGTTCAAAAAAGCCAAGGAGAAAGCGCCGTCCATCATTTTTATCGATGAAATCGATGCCATCGGGCGGGCACGTAGCCGGGCCAATATTACCGGCGCCAACGACGAACGCGAAAACACGCTCAACCAATTACTCACCGAAATGGACGGCTTTGCTTCCACCGACAATGTGATTGTGATCGGTGCCACCAACCGGGTGGATATTTTGGATAAAGCCCTCTTGCGCGCCGGTCGTTTCGACCGTCAAATTTTTGTGGACCTGCCCGATTTGAACGAACGTAAAGAAATATTTAAAGTCCACATGCGACCGCTCAAACTGGGCGACGATGTGGATGTGGACCTTTTGGCCAAGCAAACCCCCGGTTTTTCGGGTGCCGATATTGCCAATGTGTGTAACGAAGCGGCCCTGATTGCCGCCCGCAAGAACAAAGATAAGGTCGAACGGCAGGATTTCCTGGATGCCATAGATCGTATTATCGGCGGATTGGAAAAGAAAAACAAGGTCATTACACCCAAAGAAAAAAAACGTGTGGCCGTTCACGAAGCAGGCCATGCCTTGGTCAGTTGGATGCTGGAACACGCGTCGCCTTTGGTCAAGGTTACCATTGTGCCGCGCGGTCAATCTTTGGGCGCCGCTTGGTATTTGCCCGAAGAACGCGTGCTTGTGGAACCCGAACAAATGCACGACGAAATGGCTGCCGCCTTGGGCGGACGCGCCGCCGAACAGATTGTTTTCGGCAACGTGTCCACCGGCGCCTTGAACGACCTGGAAAAAGTTACCAAACAAGCCCGCGCCATGGTGGCCATTTACGGATTGAACGACAAAATCGGAAACATCACCTTCTACGATTCGTCGGGTCAGGAATGGCAATTCAACAAGCCGTATAGCGAAAAGACCGCCGAAATTATCGACGAAGAAATCAAAAAGGTGGTGGATGCCCAATATCAACGGGCTTTGGACATTTTGACCCGCTACAAGGACAAATTACTTGAATTGGCCGAACGGCTCAGGGAAAAGGAGGTGCTTTTCCGCGAGGATTTGGAAGAAATTCTCGGTCCGAGGCCACACGAACAAAAGCAAGACGGCAAGCAAGAGCAAACCGAAGAGGCGGAGAACAAAAACCTCAAAAACGAGCAATCCGGCGCCGGCTTTGTAAACACGTCGGAACCGTCCGGTTCCCCTTCGCCAAAGCCAAATACCCGGCCCGACGATAAAGCCTAAAAAAGCATTGTAGCCATGGGCGTTTTCGACAAATTGTTCGGAAAAAAGAAAAAGGTCGAACCGGCCGCTCCCGACATCGACCGGATGCCGCCCATGGAACAATTCGTATATCGCTTTACGCAAAACGGCGGCCGTTTTCTGCTGGCCCAAACCGCCGAACAATTGGCGGCATATCTGCGTGCTATTTTGGCCGAGGAAGAGGTAGCCTATTATTACGTTAGCCGGCCCGGTTTGCAAAAAATGGCTCTGGACAACGATATTCCCATGCGGATTGCTTTTCCCGGCAAGCCCTCCGAAGCGGCCTTGCTTAGCGATGTGATGTATTTGATTCGCAACACCGGCGGCCTGATGATTTCATCCTTGCAAACCGGCGGCAAGCCTTTGAAGGATTTACCCCAAGTGCTGGTTTTTGTGGCCCGCGCCGCCCAATTGCGTCCCGATATGCACGAAGCCATGGCTTCGGTCAATAAGGATTTTCATGGCCAATATCCTTCGCAAATACGCACCCTTACACGCTTCAACGATGCCCAAGATGAGGCCTCGGCCAAAACATGTTACCTGATACTTTATGAAGAAAGCGGAACTGACAAGGCGTAGCATTGCCGGCTTGCTTTATGTGGCCCTGCTCTTGGCGGCCTTTTATTTTTATGCCCGGTTTCCGTGGTTGCTTTGGGCGGTGTTTTTGCTGTTTTACTTTGTCATAGTGGGCGAACTTACCGCCCTGATGCAATTGGACAAACGGATTTTTTATCCGCTGGCCCATGGGATGGGATTGATGACCTTGGCCTTTCCGTTGTCCCTCTTTTTTGGAGGTTCATATTTTGCCTATGGCATCCTGGCTTGGGCCGTGTATTTGTTAGCCGGATTTGTCTATGTTTGGCTGCGGGCGCATAAGCAAGCCTTTCGTTATTTGACGGCTTTTTGGTATGCCTACTTGCCTTTTTTATTGACCATATTGCCGGTGTTTATCGTTTCGCCACTCTATGTTTTTATCGTTTTGTGGCTCTACGACAGCTTGGCCTACCTGATAGGTTCGCGCTGGGGAAAGCACAAGTTGGCCCCGCGCATTTCGCCCGGCAAAACCTGGGAAGGGCTTATTGGCGGAACCGTGCTGACATTGGCTGTTTTGCTGGCCGTTCGCTACGGTTTTCCGGCCGGAGATGTTTACTCGTTGCCTTTGTTCCCACAAGTGATGGATCATTGGTGGCAGACGCGGCATTTGATGACGGGCTTGCCCGCATGGCAAATGTTGATTTTGGTGCTGTGGATTATAGTTTGGGGAACGCTGGGCGATTTATACGAATCCTACCTCAAACGACGCGCCGGTGTCAAGGATTCGGGGAATATTATGCCCGGCCACGGCGGCTTGCTCGACCGCCTGGACAGTTTTATGATGGTGCAAATGGCCATGTTGCTTGCTGGCATTGTGTTGACCTTCATTTATTTCCCTAACTAATAAACCTGCTATGGCCAAGACCACACTACACCGCGAAGGATACCGCATCATTGTTTGGTCGGGATTGTTGTGGCTGGGTTTCAACCTGGCGGTGGATGCCTTGATGCCTTACAGGTGGTTGGTTTATTTATTGATGTTTGCATCCACGGTTTTGTGGCTTTTGGTCATTTGGTTTTTCCGGTTTCCGTCGCGTTCGCACCGTTCGTTGCCCAACGAAATCATTGCGCCCGTTGACGGTAGGGTGGTGGTGATCGAGGAGGTTTTCGAGCCGGAATTTTTCAAAGACCGCCGTTTGCAAGTATCCATATTCATGTCGCCGCTCAATGTGCATTCGACCCGTTACCCCATCGACGGCCGGGTTATTTACAGCCGCTACTACAAGGGTAAGCACCTGGTGGCCTATCATCCCAAGTCTTCCGAGCTGAATGAGCGCACCACGGTGGTGATCGACAATCCGCTGGTGGGCCCTGTGATGTATAGGCAGGTGGCGGGCATCATTGCCCGGCGCATTGTCAATTATGCCAAGGTGGGAATGGAGGTGCACAAAGGCGACGATGCGGGTTTTATCAAATTCGGTTCGCGGGTGGATTTGTTCCTGCCCCTCGACACGGAAATGTATGTGGTGATAGGCGATGCTACACGTGGAGGTGAAACGGTTTTGGGTGCGGTGCCGGTGAAAGAGGAACAGGATAAAGTTTAATTTTTAGGGGCGCTCCGAAGCCCTTCGGGCTTCTCCCGACATTGTTACGCAATGTGCGGGACAAGTTCCGCGGCTCCACAAGCCGGCAGGGCGCCGGCGGCGGAATGAAATTCCGCTGCCGGCGGCGCAAAATTTTGCGGCAGGCGAATGGGATGCCCGATATTACGGGGACTCGAAACCGTCACATGAAAATTCCGTCCTTGCTTTTGCGCCGCCCGGCCCGCGCCTTTGGCGCGGCGCCGGCGCCCCTTGTCTTGTTTCGCCCTCCGGGAGCCTTCGGCTTCCAATCGGCCAATGCTAAGCCCGCGCCTTGTCTCCCTCCGGCACTCCGGCAGCCCTGCGGTCTGCCTTCGTGGCTTCGCGAGCCCTAGCGGTCTCGCTACGCGGCTCCGAGAACCTGCGGCTTCCAAAAGCCATTGCCGGGCCGCGCCTTGTTTCCCTTCGCAGCTCGGGAAACCAGCGCTTTCAAAGGCCAATGCCAAGACCGCGCTTGTTTTCCCTCGCAGGACGGCGAGCCGCCGGCGGCGTCTCGCCTTGGCGCCGCGGAGCCCGGCCTTTCTCATTTCTGTTTTTACTCAACAAGCTGAAAATCAATTCATAATTTATAATTCAAAATTCATAATTAATCAGGCCGGTCTCCGCGGTCGGGGTTTTAATTATTTTCAAAAAACGCATCTATGAACAATCATTTCAAACATAGCTTCGACTTTGTTATCTTGCACCGGTAAAAGCTTATCCGATTATTGTCCATGGCATATATTCAACCAGGTTTAAAAATACCGGTGAGACTTAAATCCAAATTATACAAGGCGGCCGCCCTTTTGTTTTTGCTTTTGGCCACCGGCGTTGCGGGGTTTTACTTTATTTCCGGCATGGATTTTATCGATGCCTTGTATATGACCGTTATCACCATTAGCACGGTGGGCTTCGGCGAAGTCAAACCCTTGACGCCCCAAGGACGCTTGTTTACCATTTTCCTTATTTTTATCAGCGTTATTGTGCTTGGATACGTGGTTACGGTGCTCACCGAATATATCGTTGAAGGCGAATTGTTTAAAAACCTAAAATACCGAAAAGTGCAAAAGAAAATCCAACAATTTAGAGGCCACACCATTGTTTGCGGCTACGGCCGCAACGGCAAGCAAGCCGTAAGCAAACTTTTGCAGTATGACAAAAAAGT
>JALWYR010000068.1 GCA_027003085.1 Flavobacteriales bacterium | reverse complement strand
GTTAATAAGTATTCCAATGACTAAAACTGTTGTCCAAATTATTTTCCGCGGCATTGTTAAAAGAATTTTTAGCTTTATTTTTCCAATCAATATCCGCCTTTTGGCCGGTTGATAAACGTAACGGTGCCCTTTCCGTGGAATCCCATACGGCCGCAACGGTTTTCCATGTAAATATGAATAAAAAAACAAAGCGTGTCAAGTCTGCCCGATATTAATTTTTATCGAAATTGAATTTTGAAGGAATGATAGATTTATCGAAGTTTTGGCACGGTGTTTTGAAATTTTGGAATATACCGGGCCAATAAATTGAAAATTTTTTTTGTTCTTTGTTGGATTGATTCGTAAAAATTTTTGTTTTGTCGGGTTTAATACAAATTGATAACCGCCGAAAAAGCGCAAAATGGCGGTAAAACTACCCCAAACACGAATTTGCATATTAACAAACCCCATGCTGTTCTTCCGCATTGGTTGCCGGCAGTCCGCCCCCATTCCTGCCCGCTTATGCGGGGTGAAAAAATTGCCGGACTAAAAATCGTATGCTAAGGATGAGGCTTTGGCATGGTTTTATGCATTCATGTAAAGCACTTCCCCTACGGCCTGTTTTTCCTGATGTCCTCTTCCAATTGCTTGCCCACCCTGCGCAGCACCGGATGAAAGTGTTCCGCCGCCAGCCGGGCATATTCCAGGGTTTTGGGCGTGTAGATATGCAAGTCGCGGATAAAAGCCAAAGCGCCCGTGCGTGTGTCCACATTGTAGCGCGGGCCGGCATAACTCACCAATTCGTCCAATAATTTCCGGGAGCCGAAACGCGAAACATAGCCGTCGGTGTTCAAGGCCAAAATAATCCACAACATGCGCAAACCATGGTCATGCGGGTTGTCCAAATGACGCGTGCGGTCGAGCAAAGCTTTGCGTTCCGCAGGAAAATGACGCCACAGTGCCTGCATGGCCAACGCCCTGACCATATAGGAACGGGCCTGCAAGCCCGTTTCCACAAGGAATTTCAACTCCGGCGGAACGCTTTGAAGCCGTTCCAAAACAAGGCGTTGTTCCAAGGGGCCGCGTTTCCAGATGCGCCGGATTATGTCCATATCCACACTATCCAACGCCGGAGGCATTTGTAGCAGTATTTCGTCGTAAACCGCCGGCAAATAATCGTTACGGGCCATATCGGCAAACAGGCGTTGTTTGTCCTTGTAAGGATAGCGCCGGATGCTTTGCAACATGCGCACAATATCCACACCGGCAATGCCGGCTCGCAGTCCGTAAACGAAATCATCCAAACCGGGCTGCCAATCCACACGGGCCAGCATGGCACTTCGGGGGTTGGGAACCACCAAAACCGTGTTTGGATAAGTTTTCAAAGAAAAGCTTGTGTTTGCAAGCGTATCACGATAATGATAATACCTGTCATAAATGCGAATCGGAAGTTTTTGGCCGCCCGTATTCCGCGCCCCGATCAGCACGCTGTCGGATGTGATTTCCACCCGGTAGTAAGGCAAGCGGGACGACCGGAACCAATAGGCAAAAAATGCGGGTAAGCTGTCGCCCGTGACGCGGAACAAGCTTTGTTGGAAATCGGCCGTTGTGGCGTTTCCGAAGGCATGCTTTTTCAAAAAATCACGCATCACCGCACGGAATTTTTCTTCGCCCACACGCTTTTGCATCATGCGAATGACCCAGGCACCTTTTTGGTAAAAAGTCAGTGTGGATGCTTTGCCGTTTTGCAAGGGAATGGTATCGCCCTTGGCGTGTGCGTCCAGGATGCGCTGTGCATCCCGGTAATATTGCCATTCCGCATAATCGCGTCCCTCGATACGCCGGTCGATGCGGTAGGCCAGCCAGGTGGCAAAACTTTCGTGAAGCCAATGATGCGATGCGTTGGTTTCGGTTACCAAATCGCCGAACCATTGATGGGCGGCTTCGTGAGCCAATACATTGTAGGGCCGCCCGTCGGCCAAGGAAGTGTCGTTGACGTAGTAGGCATCGTTGTAGGTGGTGGCTTCCAGGTTTTCCATGCCGCCGTAGAAAAAATCACGTAGCGGTATTTCACGATATACGGGCCA
>JALWYR010000067.1 GCA_027003085.1 Flavobacteriales bacterium | reverse complement strand
ACATCCACCACCGTTACATAATCCTGATAACTCATCCCCGAACCGCCGTATTGCTCAGGTATCGTAACGCCCATAAATCCCAATTCGCCCAGCTTTTTGAACAAATCGCGCGGAAAAATCTGTTCCTCGTCCCACTGCTTGTAGTAAGGTAAAATGTGATGCTTGGCAAAATCCCTTACGGCTTGCTCAATGTGTTGCTGTTCTTCGGTAGGTGCGAATTGCCACATAACTTAAAATTTTAATCAAGTTGTAAATATAAGGCAATTCGTTTGTATTTTTCAACGGGAAAACCCGGCACTTTTTTCAAATCTTCCAATCGCTCGAACGGCCCGTGCAAAGCCCGGTATTCCACAATCCGCTCGGCCAAATCGAAATCGATATAAGGATTCCGCCTGAGTTGCTGAATATCGGCCTTGTTGAGCTTGATTTTGTTCGTAATGGGCTTGGGCGTGCGTATTTCGAAGCGCTCCCATAGATTTTCGTAGGCCTCGGGCGATAGTGCATAAATGTCTTTCAATTGTTCGCGAATGCTGAATCCGCCCAACTTGTCGCGGTAGCGCACAATGCGCACCGACAGCTTGTCGCCAATGCCGTAAACCGCTTTCAATTCCTCGGCCGTGGCCGTGTTGATGTCTTGTTTAACGACGGGCGTTTGGTTTTTAGTGTAGCCAAAATCTTTCCGCTTTGGTTTTTTGAACTGCGGAATGCGAATATAGGGTTTCAACACCGCATACAAACTGTCCGGCAAACCCGCCACACGCCTGAATTCGTCGGCATTTTTAAAATATTTTCCTTGCGCCCTGAAAGCCCGGATACGTTTCAAGCCCGGCGTGTCGATGCCCAACACATAGGCCTTGTAACCGGAAAGATAATTGGGATTGAACGGATAGATTTTCGGCCTGTGGTTTCGTGCGGCTTCCACACGCAAACTGTCCAAAACGGCCATGGCACTGCTATCGGGCGCAAAAACGGGATATTTTGCCGGCCGCCGCGCCCGGTAAACCGTATAAATTTCGGCCGGAATCAACAGGAGTATAAAGACCAACAGGGCCGCCCGTTGCGCCCGGTTAAAATGTCGGTTATAAGCAACCACCTGTTTGTTTTATCCTGTGCTTATTTGCCCTTTTCTTTCTTACGGATGGCGTCCAAATAGCGTTTCAATTCTCCGCGCACCTGCGGTGCCAGCAATACAACGCCGATAATGTTGGGAAACACCATGGCAAAAATCATGGCATCGGAAAAATCCAATACCGAACCCAATTTGACCGATGCACCCACCACCACAAAGAAAAGGAACAAAACCTTGTAGGTCAAATCCGATGCCTTACTACGACCGAACAGGAATTTCCACCCTTGCAAGCCGTAATACGACCACGAAAGCATGGTGGAAAAGGCAAACAAAATCACCGCAATGGTCAGGATAACCGAAAAATGCGGCAACACCGTGTCGAAAGCCTGGGATGTGAGTTCCACGCCTTGAACCTCCTTCCCATATTCAAATAGTCCGTATTTCTCATTGGTAATAATCAACACCAAGGCGGTCATGGTGCAAATCACCACCGTGTCGATAAAGGGTTCCAGCAGGGCCACAATACCTTCGCTGGCCGGAAATTTGGTCTTGACGGCCGAGTGGGCAATGGCCGCCGAACCCACGCCCGCTTCGTTGGAAAAAGCCGCACGGCGGAAGCCCATAATCAATACGCCCAAAAATCCGCCCAATCCGGCACGCGGCGTAAAGGCTTCGCGGAATATCAACCCGAAGGCATGCGGAACCACATCGTAGTTCATCACCAATATCACAATGGCCGCGCCCACATACAGGATGGCCATAAACGGAACGATTTTTTCGGCCACTTTGCCGATGCGCTTAATCCCGCCGATAATCACGATGCCCACCATCAATGCCAGGAAAAGCCCGAACCAAACCTTGGCATCGTTGTTTTGGAAACCCATTAACTTGATAAACTGCGCCGTGGATTGATTGGCCTGGAACATATTGCCCCCGCCAAACGAACCGCCCACCACCATCAGGGCAAAAAAGGCGGCCAAAAATTGACCCAAATATTTGCTCCAAGGATGACTGCTCAGTCCGGCCAAACCCTTTTTCAGGTAATACATCGGCCCGCCGTAAACCGTGCCGTCGGGCCCGATGTCGCGGTATTTAACTCCTAGCGTACATTCGGTAAACTTGGACGCCATGCCCAGCAATCCGCCGATAATCATCCAAAAGGTAGCACCCGGTCCACCCACCGCAATGGCCACGGCCACCCCGGCAATGTTACCCAAACCCACCGTGGCCGATAGCGCCGCCGAAAGCGCCTGAAAGTGCGACACTTCGCCGTGATGTTCGCCTTCCACTTTGATGGTTTCGGGAATGTCTTCGCCCGGCTCCACCAACGGATCGTCCGCCGGCTTGTAACTGTCGTGTTCGTCAATGTCGTCGTATTTGCCCGCCACAACGCGAATGGCCGTTTTAAAGAGCTTAAACTGCGGAACACCGAAGTAAATCGTAAAATACAAAGCCCCCAAAACAAGCAACAGCAGCACAATGGGCACTTCCAAGCCCCCGCCTATGGGAATGGGATAAAAAACCTTATGCGCCCACCAATCCGAAATGGGCTTAAAGGCCTTTTCGATGCGGTCGGCCAGGCCCTGCTTGGCGGTTTCCTGCGCAAAAAGCCATCCGTTCCATAACAAAAATATTCCCGTGAGTGCCGCTTTTTTCATAACACAAATTTTTTTTTTTGATGAAAAACAAGATTATTTTCCGGACTTATCCTTTTGGTCTTCCTCGGGTTGGTTGTCCTTGGCGGTTGTCGTATCCTTTTTGCCGTTCAGTTGTTCCAACAAAACGGATGTCAAATCCTTGGCCTTGTCGCCATAGAGCACGCCGTTAAAATCATTTTTGGAAAAAATGAAAGTGTAACCGTTTTTTTGGCCGTAGTCGGCAATGAATTTTTTCAGTTCTTCAAGGAGCTTGGCGGTTTGATCGTCGGCTTCTTTTTGGATTTTGGCATATTCCTGTTGCTGCTGTGCGGCCAGCATTTGTTGGCGATACATCAGTTGTTGGTATTCTTTGTCGGCCTTTGCTTTGCTCATTTTTTGGGCCCGGCGCAGAAAATCGTTGTATTGCGCTTGCAGGGCCTGACCCAAGCTGTCGTATTTATGTTTGAACGCCGCTTCCTTGTCGGTAAATTGTTTTTTCAGCGCATTGAGTTTTTCATATTTGTCGGTCAGTTGCTGTATATCCACAAAGCCCGTTTTTTCGCCTTCGGGTGCTTGACAATTCCACAACAAAACGGCTGCGAGAATACTTAAAAATACTTTTTTCATTGCTTGATTTTTTCAAATTGAAACAAAAATACAAAAATTCCGTAAGGACATCTTTTAGGACGCTCCGGGAGCCCTTGCGCTCCGCATTCGGCTCCACGCCGGTCTCCCTTCGCGGCTCCACAAGCCTGCGGCTTCCGGGGCCAATGCCCGGGCCGCGCCTTGTCTTGCTTCGCAGCTTCGCGAACCGCCTTGCGGCGTTTCGCTTCGCGGCTCCGGGAACCTGCGGCTTCCAAAGGCCTACGCTTTGTGCCACGCCTTGTTTCCCTTCGCAACTTCGCAAGCCCTTCCGGCGCCGCTTCGCTTTGCCGTTGGTCTTGCTTCGCGGGCTTCGAAGCCCTTTGGCGCCTTCGCTGCGCTCCGGCGCCACCGGTCTTCTACGCCTGCTCGGGAAACCTTCGCTTCCGTGGGCCAACGCCCCATCTGCGCTTGTTTTCCCTCGCGGGTCCGGGAGCCGGCACGATCCGCCTGCGGCTTTGCGTTGGTCTCCCTTCGCCGGTATGTTATGAAACATAAAAAATTCCGTGTTTACCGCACAAACCGGATCAAAGGCGTATGCTGCACATCGTAGCGGCTCAGTTCGCCGGGGCCGAAATAATAGCCGATGAGCATCCGTTTGATCAGGATGCCCGTTTGGCGGCGGCCGGCGGGGCTTGTAAGTTCGTTCCAAAGGGCTTGGCGTTGTTGTTCGAGCGTGTTCTCCAAGCTGCGGATTTGGTCTTTGGCTGCCTTGTTTTTGCGGGCGCTTTTAAGGGCTTTTTCCAAGTATTTGGTCCACGGAGCCGACAGTTCGATGTGTTCTTTTTTCAGGTATTTTTCAAAACCGGCAGCCAGGCGGTTTTCGTCCAAATCGCCGGGCGAAGCGGGTGCCGATTGGTGGCGGATATAATCCACAAAATAAGGGAAGAACCGGTCGTCTTTCGTTAAACCTTTTACCACCGTAAGCAAGGTGTCGGAAGGCACATAACGGTCGGGGGCAATGCCGCCGTGTTCGTAAACCTTGCGCCCGCTTTGGGTGTGAAATTCCTTGTCGCCACGGGCGTAGCGGGTGGTGTGGCCTTTGTTGTCCCTGTGCCAGTAGTCCACCTTTTGAATCAACCGGCCCGAAGGCAAGTAGTATTTGGAAATGGTGATTTTGACATAGGTGCCGTATTTGACCGGAAAATAGCGTTGGACCAATCCTTTGCCGAAACTGGTGTCGCCCACAATCACGGCCCGGTCGTAATCCTGCAAAGCACCGGAAACGATTTCCGAAGCCGAAGCGCTATGGCCGTTGATCCAAATAAAGAGGGGAATATTTTCGTCGATGGGCGAATGTTTGGTATGGTATTGACGATTGAATTTGGTAATACGCCCGCGGGTTTCGACCACCAACTTGCCCTTGGGAATAAAAAGGTTCACCGTGCCGATGGCTTGGCTAAGCAATCCGCCCGGATTATCGCGTAGGTCCAAAACTATCCGTTCGGCGCCTTGGTTTTTCAGGTCCACCAGGGCTTCCTGCACTTCGGTGGCGGCGGTGCGGGTGAATTTGCGCAGGTGGATATAGCCGGTTTTTCCGGGTAAAAGTCCGTAGTAGGGCACGGCTTTTTGGTCGATGATTTGGCGTGTGGCCTCCAACTCAAAGGTTTTTTGACCGCGCCGGATTTTCAGTTTGACCGTGGAGCCGGGTTTGCCGGTGATCAGTTTGTCCTTTTGTTGCGAAGTAAGTTCCTTCAAATCCTGCCCGTCGATGGCAATGATGATGTCGCCGGGCAAGAGGCCGGCCTTGCGGGCGGGCGTACCGGGCATCACGTCACGAATTTGCAGTCCGTCGTCGTGATTGCGTATGCGAATACCGATGCCCGATATTTTGCCCGATTGGCGGAGCCGTTGTTCGAACATTTGTTGTTCGTCGTAAAAGCGGGTGTAGCGGTCGGTGCCCGAAAGCATGCCTTTGATGGCATCGGTGCCCATTTTTTCGGGATTGGGTGTTTCCACGTAGTTGTTCAAAATTTGCTTCATCACCGAAGCCATGATTTCCATTTGCCGGCCCCATTCGAAATAGTCTTCTGCGGGTTGCTGTGCATGAATGGCGGAATAGAATACCGGAAAGATAAAGCCCAATAAAAATTTCCGTATCATTGATGCAAAATTTCCGTATTTTTCCCAAAGATATGAAAACGGAACGGGAAAACCGGTTTTCGGACGAGCAAGTGTATTATTTGATGGCCCTGACGCGGGTGCCGCGTTTGGGGAGTATCAGTGTAAAAAAACTTTTACAACATTTCGGGACGCCTTCGGCGGTGTTCGAACAATCGTTGGCCGATTTGGAAGCGGTGGCCGGTTCGGTTTTGGCACGCAACATTAAGGCGTTCGACCGGTTTGATGTGGTGGACAAGGAATTGGAATTTATTCGAAAAAACAACATCCGTATTGTGGATTTCACCCATCCCGATTATCCGTTCCGGCTACGGCACACCCCCGACGGGCCGGCCGTGTTGTTTGTCCAAGGCGAACTCCCCCAAGGGCCGCGGCCGTGTATCGCTGTGGTAGGCACACGGAAAATGACGGGCTACGGGCGGATGTTTATCGACCGGTTTTTGAAGGATTTGCAAGAATATTCCCCGGTGATTGTCAGCGGGCTGGCCTACGGTGTGGATGTGGAAGCCCACCGCAAGGCCATGGAATACGGGATGCCCACCATTGCCGTGATGGGCACGTCGTTCAGGAAAATATATCCGCCCGTGCATTGGCGCGAATACGAAATGATTCTGGATTCGGGCGGGGCGGTGATCAGTGAAACCTGGTCGGACGAAAACACCGACCCCAATTTTTTCCTGCGCCGCAACCGCATTGTGGCCGGCATGACCGAAGCCACCGTGGTGGTGGAGTCGGCGGCCAAGGGCGGCGCCCTGACCACGGCCGAAATGGCCCTTTCCTACAACCGCGACGTGTTTGCCGTGCCCGGGCGGGTGAACGATACATACAGCGAAGGATGCAACCGGCTTATTGCCACCGACAAAGCCCGCATTTTGCTTTCGGCCGCCGATTTGATTGCCAACCTGAACTGGCCTTCGAGGCAGGCGGCCCGTCCGGTGCAGCGGCAACTTTTCCCCGAATTGGATGATTTGGAAAAACGGATATACGAATACTTACTCAACCAAGGCCCCGAACACGCCGACTTGTTGGCCGTGCAATTGGAACTACCCGTTTCGGAATTGAATCGTGCCCTGCTGATGCTGGAACTCAAAGGCGTGGTAACGGCCCTGCCGGGCAACCGCTACGAGGCGCATTAAACCAAAGCCGCTTCCGCAAAGTGCGGAAACGGCCCTGTTCATACATAACCGACTTATGGCAAGTGTCAGTGTTTGAGAAATTTCCCGGTAAACGTTTCCTTTCCGGTTCGAATATGTAAAATATAAGTTCCGGGAGTTAATTCGCCGACAGGGATACGGAAGGATTTTACTTGCCCGGGAAGGTATTGGCGGATGAAGCGTCCGCCGGCATCCGAAATGCTTATTTGGTCTATGGGCTTAGGTGAATGCAAGATCAAGTATTCGGTTGCCGGATTGGGATATATCCGGCCGTTCCAGGACGTAGGGTTTATTATTTCCAAGGTCGAAGACAATTCCACCGTCCACCGGTCCAGATTTCCTGAATTGTTGCTTACATCGTTATCCGAAGAGCCCGAAGCGCCGGTCAAGACCAAATTTCCGGCGGTATTGGTTATGATGTAATGGGCATTGTCGTATTGTGAACCGCCGAAGTTTTTCTGCCCCAGCAGGGTGCCGGCCGTATCGACGGCAAAAACCCAAACGTCTTTGTCGCCATAATTTCCGGTCAGGTCGCCGTTG
>JALWYR010000066.1 GCA_027003085.1 Flavobacteriales bacterium | reverse complement strand
CCATTACTTCGGTGCGTATTATGGGGGTTGATCATGAGTTTAGCACCATCCCGGGTGTTATCGAAGACGTTACGCAAATTCTTTTGAATTTGAAACAAATTCGTTTCAAACAAAAAAGCGAAGGTGTAGACCAGGAAAATGTGCGCATCAAACTGGAAGGCAAAGAGGAATTCAAGGCCGGCGATTTGCAGGATGCCATCCAGCATTTTGAAATACTCAATCCCGATTTGCATTTATTTAGCACCGACGGCAAAGTCAAGGTGGATATGCACTTGACCATCGAAAAAGGACGCGGTTATGTTACCGTTGAAGAAAATAAACGCAAAGATGTCCCGTTGGGCACCATTTTTATGGATTCGATTCATACGCCCATCAAGCACGTAAAATATTCGGTGGAAAATTACCGTGTGGGTCAAAAAACCGATTACGAACGATTGATCATCGAAGTGGAAACCGATGGTTCCATCTCGCCGCGTGCCGCGCTGACCGAATCGGCCAAGATTTTAATCCAACACTTCGTGTTGTTTTCCGATGAAAAAATCAGTGTGGACGAATCGCAACCCGTAGATTTCAACGATGAGGGTGATGAAAATTATGTGCATATGCGCAAATTGTTCAACACCAAAATCGAAGACCTTAAATTGGGCATTCGCACCGTAAATTGCTTGGCAGCCGCCGACATCAAAACTCTGGGCGATTTGGTGCAATACAACAAAAGCGATTTGTTGAAGCTGCGCAATTTCGGTCAGAAATCCCTCAAAGACCTGGAAAAGGTGATCGAAGAACGCGGTTTGACTTTTGGAATGGATTTATCGAAATACAAGAAATAAGAAGCGAGCATCATGAGACACAATAAGAAATTCAATCACTTGGGACGGAAGGCCGGACATCGCAAGGCGATGTTACGCAATATGGCCGCTTCCCTGATTATGCACAAGCGTATTCATACCACTGTGGCCAAAGCCAAGGCCTTGCGTATGTTTCTGGAACCCCTGGTAACCCGATCCAAAGAGGATACCATGCACAACCGGCGTATGGTTTTTCGCGCTTTGGGTAACAAATATGCCGTAACCGAATTGTTCCGTAATATTTCGCAAAAAGTGGCCGACCGGCCGGGCGGTTATTTGCGCATAATCAAATTGGGTAACCGGTTGGGCGACAATGCCGAAATGGCTTTGATAGAATTTGTGGACTACAACACTACCTACAATACCGAAAAGCCGGCTAAGAAAACGCGTCGCCGCCGCCGTAAGAAAAAAACGGGTGGCGAGGCTTCACAAGTCGAAGTAGCTACCAAACAAGATGAACAAGCCGGCACGGTTAGCGAAGAAGGCCAAGAAAAAGCCGAAGCGGAACAAACCCCCGAGGCCAAAGAAGACCCCAAGGAAGAACCCGAAGACGGGAACCAAGGCGAAGAATAATAATTATTGAAACAAACCCGAACGAAAAAAACTGCCTTTTTACAGGTGGTTTTTTTCTTTTTTGCATTAGATTAGCCTCAAAGACCAAATGCTATGGGAAAGATTAAAAAGATTCATGCCCGTCAGATTTTCGATTCGCGCGGCAATCCTACGGTGGAAGCCGAAGTCTTGACCGACCTTGGCGGATTCGGACGTGCCGCCGTTCCTTCCGGTGCGTCCACAGGTAGCAAGGAAGCCCTGGAATTGCGCGATGGTGGTGAAGATTGTCACGGAAAATCCGTGCATAAGGCCGTGGAAAACGTGCAGCAGTTTATTGCTCCGGCCTTGAAAGATGCCAATGTGTTCGACCAATTGCTCGTCGACCGGGTGATGCTGGACTTGGATGGCACCGAGAACAAATCCAAATTGGGTGCCAATGCCATCTTGGCCGTTTCCATGGCCGTGGCCAAAGCCGCCGCCGACGAACTGGGTTTGCCTTTGTTTGCATATTTGGGTGGACCCTATGCCCATACTTTGCCCGTGCCCATGATGAACATAATCAACGGAGGTGCTCATTCCGATGCACCCATTGCCTTCCAGGAATTTATGATTATTCCGGCCGGTGCCGAAAGTTTTAAAAACGCCATGCAAATGTCCACCGAGGTTTTCCACGGGCTTAAAAAAATTTTGCACGAGCGTGGACTAAGCACCGCCGTGGGCGATGAGGGTGGTTTCGCACCCAATTTTAGTGGCATTGAAGATGCTTTGGAAACTATTTTGAAGGCCATCGAAACCCAGGGCTATAAGCCGGGCGAAGATTTCTATTTAGCTTTGGATGCCGCTGCCTCGGAATTTTATCGCAACGGAGTTTACGATTATACGATTTTCGAAGGCGAAGGCGGCATGAAACTGACGTCCGAGGCCCAAGTAGCCTATTTGGAAAGTCTGGTGGAAAAATATCCCATCATTTCCATCGAAGACGGTATGGCCGAGGATGACTGGGAAGGATGGAAATTGCTGACCGATAAATTGGGTAAGAAAATCCAATTGGTGGGTGATGATATTTTTGTTACTAACCCGGCTATTTTGCGTCAGGGGATTGCCGAAGGCATTGCCAATGCCATTTTGATCAAATTGAACCAAATCGGGACGGTGTCCGAAACCATCGAGGCCATCCAAACGGCCCACCGGGCGGGATACAAGGCCGTCATTTCGCACCGTTCGGGCGAAACCGAAGACACCACCATTGCCGATTTGGCCGTGGCCATGAACACGGGGCAAATCAAAACGGGTTCGCTTTCGCGCACCGACCGCATGGCCAAATACAACCAACTTTTGCGCATCGAGGAATTTTTGGATCCCGTGGGATATTATCCCGGTATTGAAACATTCCGGTTTTTGCGATAATCGGGTGAAACACATCGATTGATATGCCGCCGGAAGGCGGCTTTTTTATTTAGAATAAATTTAATACTTTTGAAAAAATAAAAATACATTACTAAAAATTTATACTTATGGACTTAATGGAATTATTACAAGGTCAGGTGGGTCAAACGCTCCTGGAAGGGATGAGTTCCCGCACCGGACAAGACCCTAGCACCACACAATCCGCTTTGCAAGCGGCTATTCCCATGCTGATGGGTGCGTTGAAAAAAAACGCATCCGATCCCGAGAAAGCTTCCGGCTTGATGGATGCCTTGATGAACCGGCACAACGGCGGACTGTTGGACCAAATTACCGATATTTTCGGTGGTGGTTCGGTGAACGAAGATGTGGTGGAAGACGGCGACAAAATTTTGGGCCACGTATTGGGTGAAAAGAAAGAAATGGTTGCCGCCGCGTTGAGCAAGCAGGCTAATGTAGATACTTCGTCGGCCATGGAAATCCTGAAAATGGCCGCTCCGGTGGTGATGAACATGATTGGCAAAAAAGCAACCCAGCATCAAGTGTCCGACCATTCGGGTCTGGCAGGAATTATCGGCGATATGTTGGGTAGCCATGACGAGGCCGCACAACACGGCAGTTTTATCGAACGGCTTTTGGATGCCGATAACGACGGCAGCATTGTGGACGACCTGTTTAATATGGGCCGTAAGTTTTTCGGGCGGTAATTACCGGCATATATGATTATTAATCCGTCCTTTTTGGGCGGATTTTTCTATTTTTATATTACATGAAAAATCAAATAATTATGCATGATATTTTTTTTGCTTTATTGATTGGCATCGTGGCCGGGATTATCGATATTATTCCTATGATAATTCAAAAAATGAACAAAGCGGCCAATCTTTCGGCTTTTACGCATTGGGTGGTGTTGGGGTTGATTATTCCCTTTGTTTCCTGGGATATTGCGCCTTGGTTGAAAGGTTTGGTTATTGCCGAACTTTCGGCTGTTCCCGTATTGTTTATGGTGGGCGCCGGGGATAAAAAGGCCGTTTTGCCCATTGTGGCGATGTCCGCATTGTTGGGAGCGGCTGTGGGGGCGGCCGGAAAATATTTTATCGGCTGATATTCTGTCCGAATACTCAGAGAGACTTATTTCAAAATTCCAAAGCGGGGTTAAGAAATAGATTTATTTTCTCCGCAAAATATGCGGCGAATATACCGGTTTTTCTCCGCAATCCCTGCGGGGAGATATATGGCATTTCCATTCCGGCATAACGAAAACACTAAAATATCCTTTGATTTTGTTTATTGCTGTTAATATGTATTAGATGTTTAGTAATATTTCAATCAAAGCTAACAATAATTAGAACGAGTGTTTACAAAACTTTGCATATTAAAATTTTTTTCTAACTTTGAGATGAAAATATGCTCTTATGGGTTCCGGCAGGGTGGCAGCCAAGCGTATCCGGCTTACGGAATAAAGCGGAAACACGTTAAAGTTTCCGGCATATTTTCACATAGGGCTTGGCCACCGGTTCCGGGCGCGTAAGCGATGCATGTTTTCCGCCGGGAATAAGCCGAAAAGCCGGCGTAAAACAAACCGGAGTAGGCATAAACAATTAAAATTTTTTGCCTTATGAAACGTTTACACACACACACACGCAGGATTTGCTAGCAAGCTCTTATTCGGCTTGATGTTCTTGTTTGCTTTGGCCGCGTGCCAGAAAAAAGAAATGAACCATACCGTCAATGCCGTCAAATCAACCACAAACTCCGACAAAGTATTGTTACTCGGCAAAGACAATCACGTTCTTTCTACCGGGCTTTTGGACAATCGAAGCGAGTATATACTTTTTGTTGAAAACTATGACAAAAAGAAAGACCGGTATGTGGTGCGCTATTTTGCCAACGAATCCGAATTTGAAAATTATGCGGCACAACACTTGAACAATCCGCATTACAGGACAGCCCTTGACAAACTGCACAATATGCAAGTGATTAGGGAAAGTGCCATAAGAAACGGCGATATTTACAAAACCTATCCTTCACAATTCTCGGATGAAACACGGGCCTTGTTAGTTCAATATGGTGCTATACGATCCGATAATACGGCTCATAGAGGCATCGGTGTTCTTTATGATAAAAGAAATTTTAATGGTTCCACATATCCTTTATTACCTTATAATTGGAGTTATGGTTGGTTTAGAAACCGTGCAGAATCAGTAACAATCTTTGCTGATGATGCAGTTTTGTGTGATAAACGTTGGTTTAGGGGTGCAAAGGTTTTCATTATTGGTTTCCCTGTTGGAAACTTTGACCTTTGGCGTTTACACTTTGCAAATCGTGCCGAATCCAATTTCTAATCAAAAAAATAAACCCGAGGTTGTCCCGCAAGGGGCAACCTTTTAAAAAATGATTATTATGAAAAAATACATATTGATTCTGTTTATTTTTTCCTTTGGTGTTTCTTATGCCCAATTACAATTCCGGCCCCAACAAACCAACGCATTAAACCATTTTTACTCCACAAAAAAAGACACCACCAAAATATATGATTATACGAAAGGGCGCAGGGTTTGGTATATTTTTCCTTCATTTGCCGGACTGATTCCTTTCGGGGCGAATGCTTCTCAACAATACAGAATTGTCGGGCTAAGTTTATATTCGGGTTACGGATATTTTGTCCATGATAGATGGGTTATTACGCTCAATGGATGGTATAGTTATTATTTTGTTCGCCCCATATCCGATTACAGGGAATTCAACATCGGCCTCAGCACCCGTTATTTCTTCCTAAAAGCGGCTCCACGGCTTTATTTTTATACCGGAGCACGATTGGGATTAGAATTTTTTACCCACCGGGCCGAAGAAGGTTTTACTTTCTATCACGATATGCCCAATGGTGAGTGGCATACCCATTTTTTAAAAGTATTTACTCCTGAAATAGGTATTAGTGTGCCTTTTGCAAGGCGATACGCCTTTAATTTTGGTTTTACTTACCATTTAGAATTATTTCGTAAATCAGGAAGACAACCAATCGCTGTACGTAATGATATTGGCTTAACAATAAACTATTACATTTTTATGCGTAAAAAGAAAAATAAAATATTTTAGCTGCATGAAAAGACGGATAATTATATTGCTGTTTTTTTTAGTGCCAAGCAGTGCATTGGCCCAACGACCACCCCAAAAACCTTATACTGATCCATTTATTCCAACACCACCTGCCCTAAAAGACACTACCAAAATTTACGATTATACCCAAGGGCGCAGGGTTTGGTATGTATTTCCTTCAATTTCAGGAATTATAGCTTCCGAATACAAAGACATCGGATTAGGGGTAGATGCGGGCTATGGATATTTTATAAAAAATCGTTGGCTTATGTCCATTGACGGGTTTTATTTTTACCATTTTTGCCGACCTAAATCGAAATTTGCAGATTACAGGGAGTTTAATATTGGGATCCACACCCGTTATTTCTTCCTAAAAGCGGCACCACGGCTTTATTTTTATACCGGAGCACGATTGGGATTAGAATTTTTTACCCATCGGGCCGAGGAGGACTTTTTCTTTTACCACGATACACTCAATGGTGAATGGCATACCCATGTATCCAAAATTTTTACACCGGAACTAGGTATAAGTGTGCCTTTGTTGCGGCGTTATGCATTTAATTTTGCGCTTACTTACAATTTTGAACTTTTCCGGTTGTCAGGCAGACAAAGTATTCCAAACGGTATAAGCTTTACCTTGGACTATTACATTTTTATGCATAAAAAGAAAAATAAACTGTTTTAATGATTTTCCATAAATCATGGGTTTGGCATATTAAACCCCCGCATCCCCGCGGGGGTTTTCTTTATCCGTAAAAAAATCCTCAGGGAGACCGCAGGGCTCCCTGAGACGCGGAGGAAAACAAGCGTGGCACGCGTATTGGCTATTGGAAGCGTAGGTTTCCGAAGTTGCCGAGAAGACCGGAGGGCTTCGAGGCCCGCGCAGGCAGACCGCAGGGCTGCCGGAGCGCCGGAGGGAGACAAGGCGTGGATTTAGGTGTGGGCCTTATGGAAGCCGCAGGCTCCCGGAGGGCGAAGGGAGACGCCGCTGGCGGCTCCCGAAGCCGCGGAACAAGACAAGGCGCGGCCCTTGGTATTGGCCCACGGAAGCCGCCGGCTTGTGGAGCGCCAAACAAAAAAACCGGGCACAAGGCCCGGCAAATAATTTTGTTTCGTCGCAACGGCTTAACGCAAGTGAATGGTGCGTGTTTGTCCGTTGGGCAAGGTCAGTGTGGCTTCGTCGTCGCAAGTTCCGTTGCCGAAGTCCAGGATGAAAGTACGGCCGTTTTTCACGATTTGCATGGTGCCGCTTACATACCAACGGCAGTCGAATTCCTTGCGCAGGGCTTGGGTGATATTCACCACATATTGGTCGCCGTTGAAACGCGTGGTGGTCCAGCTGCCCGTGATCAGCCAAACATTGTCGTGCGGGTTGGGCGTATTGTAACCTTCGGCAAATTCACGCGTGCGTGTGCCGGCGGTTTGCATGCTTTGTCCGTTGGGGCGCGTGATGGTCAGGGCAAACGAAAATTCGGTTTCGGGATTGCCGTTGGCATTCTGACGAACGCGGGTGCGTTCAAAACCGCCGTCCACATCGATGCCGTCCACCGAAAAGTCGTCGGAAAAGGTTACATAGAGGTGGAATTCATGGTCTTGACGGTTCCAAATACGCGTAATGTGAACGGTGCCCGTATAGGTGCGTCCGTTGGGCATTTGGCATCCGGCGGGGTCGAATTCCCATGTAACATTTAGCGTGTCGCCGTGGCGTACGCGGGTAACGGTAACACACGAAGGCAAATTATTTTGCGGCGAACGCGAAGCATCGCCCGTAAAGAAAGTTTCCACCGTGTTCATCAGTTCGTCCGTGGTGGCATCGGTGGTGATCAGGTCGGTGGTTTCGTCGTTGGACAAATCGGCCGTGGATTCCTGTTGTTTTTTACAGGATTGCAAGCCCAGTATCCAAAGGCCGGCAAGGAGGAAAATTGCGAGTTTTTTCATGGTTGATGGGTTTTTGAAGTTTTCGTTTATTGGATGATGTAAATGGCAAAGGGTTTAATCAAGGGGTGGAAATGTGTAGTGTTTCGGTATCGCCGGCTGCATTGGATACGGTTACGGTGTTGTCGCATTGGCCGTTGCCATAGTCCACGTCGAAGGTGTTGAGATCTTTGTCATAGATACGTATTTTCCCGCTTAGGGCCAGCGGGCAGTTGTATTGTTTTTCGAGCGGTTCGAGGGATTCGTTGCCTTCGTATTTGACCAACGGGTGGGTTATATCGTCATGATAAACTACATAATCAAAGTGCACACGGTCGATTTGCCAATGTTTATCGCTTCCATCGGCGGCTTGGCCGGGGTCGGTCAGGCGGATTTCGAATTCCGTACCGAGGTTTAGGGTATCGTTGCCCACGGGCAAAACCATGCTTAGTGTGGCGTGATAGGCATTGTTTTGTTGTTTCAGGAAAAGCAGGGACCTTTTCCCGAAAGGAATTCGGTCAATATAGGTGGGGTGGGGGACGCCTTGATTGTCCTCGCCATACAAAACTATCATGTGGGCTTGACTGGAAGGATTATAAATCAAATCGGTTTCACCGCCGTAGGTATGCCCGTCGGGCAGGGTACAGGAGGAGCCGAAAGTCCACCGCTTGGTCCAAGGCGAAAGACTATCCTCGTGCACACAAGCCGGCAATGCGGTGTTTTCGATGTAATAATTCATAAAGGTTTCCACCACATCGGTGGCTAAATCGTGGTAATACACAATTTTTTTGATATCATCCTTGGGGATGGGTACGTGTTCGGTATTGTCCTCATCATCATTATGGTGAGGGAGAAACAATTTGCACGACGATGCACCTGATAGCATTATGCCAAGTAGCAAAGCCGTAACAAAGCGTTTCATCGCCAATTTTTTGGATTATCTAACATTTTTGCCGCAAAAATTATACCAATCCTTCCCGTTCGCAAAATTGTCCGAAAGCCCGTATCTTTGTCGTGATTCCAAAGCAAATATTTATGTATCGAACACATACTTGCGGCGAATTACGCCGCGAACATATCGGGCAAGAGGTCAAACTTAGCGGTTGGGTGCAGCGTATACGGGATTTGGGCGCCATGGTTTTTGTGGACCTGCGCGACCGCTATGGCATCACCCAGTTGGCCTTTAATGAGCAAAACGCCGGGCTGTTGGACAAAGCCCGCAGTTTGGGCCGCGAATACGTCATACAAGCCACGGGCCGCGTGGTGGAACGGGCCAGCAAAAATCCCAAATTGCCCACAGGTGAAATCGAAATACAGGTCGATAAACTGGAAGTGCTGAACAAATCCGAAATACCGCCGTTTACCATCGAGGACAATACCGACGGCGGTGACGAACTGCGCATGAAATACCGCTACTTGGACATTCGCCGTAATCCGGTCAAAAACAACTTGATTTTCAGGGCACGGGTAACGCAATTGGTTCGCAATTACTTGGCCGAACAAGGTTTTATCGACGTGGAAACGCCCTACCTGATTAAATCCACCCCCGAAGGCGCCCGCGATTTTGTGGTGCCTTCGCGTCTGCATCCCGGACACTTTTACGCCTTGCCGCAGTCGCCGCAAACCTTCAAGCAGTTGCTCATGGTGGGCGGGTTGGACAAGTATATGCAAATCGTCAAATGCTTTCGCGACGAAGACCTGCGCGCCGACCGCCAGCCCGAGTTTACTCAAATCGACTGCGAGATGTCGTTTGTGGAACAGGAAGACGTGCTCCAAACCTTCGAGGGCTTGGTGCGTTACCTTATCAAGGAAATTCACGGTATCGACACCGGTCCTTTCCCGCGCATGTCATACGACGAGGCCCTGGCACGCTATGGCACCGACAAGCCCGATATCCGCTTTGGCATGGAATTGACCGAGCTAACGGATTCGGCCCGGGGCAGGGGCTTCCGTGTGTTTGACCAAGCGGAATACATAGGCGCCATTGCCGTGGAAGGTGCAGCCGGCTACTCGCGCAAGCAAATCGACGAAATCACCAAGTGGATGCAACGTCCGCAGGTGGGCGCCAAGGGCCTGATTTGGGCCAAATACAACGCCGATGGAAGCATCAAGTCGTCGGTGGACAAATTTTTCGATGCCACTACCATCAAGGATTGGATGGAAAAAGCGGGCGCAAAACCCGGTGATTTGCTCTTTATCATGGCCGGCGATCGCCTGACCACACAGCAGCACCTGGGCATTTTGCGTATGGAAATGGCCGAACGTCTGGGCCTGCGCGACCCCAAACGCTTTGCGCCGCTTTGGGTGGTGGATTTCCCGCTCCTGGAATGGGACGAGGAAACGGGCCGTTACCATGCCATGCATCATCCGTTCACTTCGCCCAAACCCGAAGATATTCCCCTGCTGGACACCGCACCGGACAAGGTGCGTGCCAACGCCTACGATTTGGTGCTCAACGGTAACGAAATCGGCGGTGGGTCCATCCGTATTCACGATCAGGACTTGCAGCGCAAAATGTTCCGGCTGTTGGGTTTTTCCGACGAGGAGGCCCAGCGCCAATTCGGCTTCCTGATGAACGCCTTCACCTACGGTGCCCCGCCGCATGGTGGCATCGCCTTCGGGCTCGACCGCTTGGTGGCCATTTTGGGCGGCCGGGAAAGCATTCGCGACTTTATCGCCTTCCCCAAAAACAATGCCGGCCGCGACACCATGATCGACGCTCCCGACCGCATTTCGGACGAGCAGTTGAAGGAGTTGCACCTTAAATTGGATTTGCCGGAGGATTAATTTTTTTTCCGGGACTTATTTATTGTAGGGCGCCCCGCCGCTCACGTTCGGAGCACCTTTGGTGCATCGGCCGCCGCTTCGCGATGACGGAGCACGCTCCCGTCGGCCGTTCCTCACGTGGCGCCGTCGCGTGCTCCGCTCAAACGGGCCGGCTGCCCGCACCGGCATTTCGGATGCCGCGGTGCGTAGGGCTTCCCGCTGTCAGCCGCCGCCCGCGGGAAATGCTCGGGCGCGCAGCCGGCCCGTAACCGCTGCGCCCGCTGGCGCAGTAAAGGCCGGCCACGCCGGCCTTCAAGATTTGTAGCAGGTAATGACCGGATAAGCATTGGCAGGGTTCGGATTAAATCCCGTTACAAAAAACCCGGCGCCTTCGTGCGCCGGGGCTATGCTTGTCAAGGATGTATATCACAAGCCGGAAACTCGCATGTCTTTGGGGTATTGCACCTTGAAACGGAAATACAAACGAATGCTTTGTCCGGCGGGAACGGTTTTGTCCCAGGTAATAATACCCTTGCCATCCACTTTCCCGTCCGTTTCCGTATCCTTTACTTTGATATGCTCGTCTTGCGACACGGGAAAACGGTCTTTGACAATAATATGAACGGGAATCTTTTTATGGTTGGTAACGGTGATGATATATCCTTTGCTTTGCGTTACTTTGTTACCCAGCAGGTTATAATCGTTAAAACGCTTGTCTTCCTTGCGTTCAACGGTTATTTCGGTATCGATACCCAAGGGCAGGTCGGTATGGGTGTCCTTGCCGCCGGGGTTGATATATACCTCGCCCGTATAAACACCTTCGAAATAGATGCGTGCCCGTCCGGGAACAAGCCGGTGATTATTCAAATTCTTAACGCGGGCGCGCAGATACACGCTTTGGTCGAAGCCCGGCGCGGCAAAATAGGTATATTCGGCCGGCGTATCGAAACTGTCCAAAAGTGCCAATACCGGTTTGTTGTTCGAAATCACCGTATAACGCAACGAAGGACGATATTCCACCTGCAAGGTGCTGTTTACCTGTTCAACTGCGGCGTAGTCCGTCGCCGGTTCGGCTTCCATGGTTGTTACGGCATATTCTGCTTTTTTAGTATTAACCTCCTTACGGTATACCGGCGGCGAGTAAGGACGTAAATACCAGGGGCTGACTTTGGGCAGGATTAGGCGGTAGCGCGGCCGGTAGGAGGAAAGCGTAACGGGAACATTTTCCCAATCCAGGCCGGTTTTTTGGCGTATTTCGGCCTGATATTCCCAGTGTAAATCGGCACCGGCACCGTTGCTACGCACGGTATAAACCGGTGCCCACGTAGCGCCGTCGGCCAGGTAAGTAAAGCCCATGCGGAACTTTCCGGCCCGGCCCACCGAAAGGGTTAGCACGGCATCGTAGGTTTCGCGGTTGCCGTTGGATTGAAGTTCGTTCAATTGTTTACGCAGTTTCTTTAATTCCTTGTTCAGGGGTTCGCCGGCCTTTTTGAGCCGGAAAAGTTCTTTGTAGATGGCTTCGGTGCGTTTTTTGTAGTAGGCCGATATTTGTTGCACGGTTGCAAGTGCGGCATTTTTGTCCAGTTTAAGGTTTTGCTTGATAAATCCCTGTTCGGTTTTGAGGGCCTGTTCACGCGCCCGGATGTCGGTCAGTCGGGTTTCCAATTGGTCGATGCGCTCTTTGAGTTTTTGAATACGGGCTTGGTCTTTGGACGTAATCAGGAAATTCTTTTGGAAATCGATGTGCACAATATCGGCATGTCCCACTCCTTTGACCTGAAAACTTTCGCGCCGCATGCGCGGGCTGAGTCCATGCACAACCAGGGTTTGCATTCCGGCCGGAAGTGAAACCTCGGCCGTATGGGATATTTGGGCCAGGCCGCGGTAAACCTTAACGCGACTTACGGGAGCCGTTACTTCGATTTGCGCCCGGAGCGGAAGGCTTGCCAGGACAAACAGAAGGAACAATAGGTAATTTTTCATGAGACTGAGGGTTTGGTGTAACAAATTAGAACAAATTCCGTTCCAAAGCAAGTTTTGGGGCGGGCCGTCTGTAAAACGGACCTTATTCCACCGGAAAAACATCCATGGCATTGTGCGTGGTGATGCAGGCGATTTCGCCGGGCGTGGTGCCGTAAATCTCCGCCAATTTGGCCACAATATATTTCAGGTAGGCCGGTTCGTTCCGTTTGCCGCGAAAAGGTGCCGGCGTAAGCCACGGCGCATCGGTTTCCACCACGATACGTTCCACGGGAATTTTTTCCAAAAAACGGTCGATTTTTCCGTTTTTGAAAGTTACCACGCCACCAATGCCCAGCCACATGTTCAGGTCAATGGCTTCCAGGGCCTGCTCATAGGTGCCCGTAAAACAATGAAACACCCCGCGTAAACGTCCGTCCTGCTCCTGACGCACAATCCGCAGCACCGGCTCGAACGATTCGCGGATATGAATGCTCACGGGCAGGTCGCTTTCTTTGGCCCAACGAAGTTGGGTGCGAAAAACTTCCTCTTGTTCCTTGGCGTAGGTTTTGTCCCAATACAAATCAATCCCTATTTCGCCTATGCCGTAGTATTTGTTTTCCGACAAAGCCCTTTCCACCACGGCCAGGCGCTCCTTCCAACGACTGTCCACCGAAGTGGGATGCAAACCCATAAGCGGAAACATCCGTCCGGGATATTCCTCCACCGTAGCCTGCAACCGGCCGATGCTTTCGTCATCGATATTGGGCAGAATGAACTTTTCAACATCCTCGTCCAACGCACGCCGGATAACCTGCTCACGGTCGGCATCGAACTGCTCGACAAACAAATGGGTATGGGTGTCGATGATCATAGCAAGGGTTTTTTCTTGCGTGTTACAATAAAATCTTTCAGGTAAAAGGGCTCGAAATAGGCCGTGTCGGCAAAATCTTTTTGCCGGAACTTATGAAAGGCCGGTTCCACCATCCACCGGGCCGAAGGATAATGTACATCCGTAAATACGGCATTCCGGTGCCGGATGACCTCCCTGGTTTTGGCCAAGGCATCGCCGGCAAAATACACGGGGCCTTGTTCCAACCAAACGGAAAAACTATTTTCATCCAATATCAAGGCTTCCACCGGTGTGAGCGGCCGGTATCGGAGCTCGTAAACTGCCGTATAAACTTCCATGCGTCGTGCATCGATCAGCGGAATGATAACCCCATCGTTGGCTTGCACACCGCGGGCTATAATTTCCAATGTGGGCACCGTAATCAGCGGAATGTTCAAAGTGTAGACCAAACCCTTGGCTGCCGACACGCCGATGCGCAATCCCGTATAGGAACCCGGCCCTCCGCTTACGGCCACGGCATCCAGTTGGTGCAAATCCCGTCGGTTGCGCTGCATTATCTCGTCGATAAAAACGTGCAAGGTTTCGGCGTGCGAATACTGCGGCGTGGCTTGTTCTTTTACATCCACAAGCCGGCCTCCTTCGGACAGGGCCACCGAACAGTTTTTGGTGGACGTTTCCAGATGTAAAATTTTCGGGTTCAAGGCAATATTTTTTGTTGAGCCATTGGCTTGCCCGTTTGCGGGAAACGCAAAATGTTTTGGACGATTTCGCGATATTTTTCGGGATGCCGGACAAAATCCACCCCCGTAACGTCCAATATCAACACGGGCATATCGGTTTGTTCCTGCATAAATTGCATATAGGCCTTGTGCACATCCGAAAGATAATGCGCCGTGATGTTTTTCTCGTATTCACGTCCACGCTTGGCAATGTTTTCCAACAGATTTTCGGGCGTGCGGTAAAGGTAAACATACAGGTCGGGTTTGCGCAGGTCGCGATACATAAAATTGAAAATCTTGCGGTAAAGTGCATACTCGTCGTCGGTGAGTGTAACGCCCGCAAAAATCAAGGATTTAATGATAAAATAATCGGAAATCAATCCGTCCGAAAACAGCTCAGGTTTGGACAATTCGTCGGTCAGTTGTTGGTAACGGTCGGCCAGGAACGACATTTCCAGCGGGAAAGCATAGCGTTCAGGTTCGTCGTAGAATTTGGGCAGGAACGGATTTTCCTCAAAGCGTTCCAGAATGAGTTTTCCGTTAAAATCCCTGCTCATCATCCGGGCCAGGGTGGTTTTTCCCGCCCCTATGTTGCCTTCGATGGTCAGGAACGAAAAAGGAAAGTCCCCGAAATCGTCGTCCAAGCGTTCCACGCCGTTGCGATCATCGGTTTCGGCTAGGAGTTCCGCTACGCTTTTGCCCCATCCGGGCACACGAAAATCGGGCGCCAATTCGGCCCAGGGCACCAGCACAAAACGACGCCGGGCCAAATGCGGATGCGGAATTTGCAAATCCTCACGTTCAATCACCCGGTGGTCGTAGGTCAAAATATCGATGTCCAAAGGGCGGTCGCCGTAGGTGGCTTCTTTTCCGGTTTCGGGAGCGCGTCCGGCGTCGGCTTCCAAACTTTTGATGCGCGCCAAAAGGGCTTCCGGTTCCAAATCCGTTTCCACCAGCACCACCATATTGTAGAATTCCGCTCCGTCGAAGCCCCAGGCCTGCGTGCGGTAAACGGACGAACGGGCCAGGACGTTGGCAAACGGTTCCAGGCCCTTCAAGGCCTTTTCCAACAGGGCGCGCCTGTCGCCCGTGTTGGAACCCAAGGACAAATATGCCCGGTGCAAAACTTCGTCCGCCATAGATTCGTGTGCTTGGTTTCAAGAGCAAAGATGCGAAAAATTCCAGCCATTTACTCGCCCTGCATCCAGCCATTTTGGCATAAAACGAGCACGGGCATTATTGTTGCAGTAGCAAAAGCCGAACAATAAAACAATTATCACCATGAAAGTTCAAGGCATCAAAAAATTCGAAAAACTGTTTAGGAGTGTAGGTAGTATGGACGTGGACAAAAACGATATTGTCCGACTCAACGATTTTATCAACCGGGCCATTTACCGCCTGCTCGAAACCGGAATGGAACGCGCCAAACTCAACGGGCGCGACGTGTTGTGGTATACCGACTTGCCCATAACGCAAGGTTTGGAAACCAACATCGAGGAATTCCGCCGTGTGGACGAGGAACTCGACCTGTCGGAAATACTGGAAACCATTGCCGGCCTTCCGGCGCTGCCCTTAGCCATAGGCGAGGATATTGAACAGGAATTACCCAACATAGCCGGTGGAATCACCATTGCGCTAATTAAAAGTTTCAAAATCATCAATCCCAAGCGCAAAAATCCGCAAACCCGGGATTGGGAGCAGGTTACGCAAGTATTCGAGACTTTGCTGTAAGGCAATTTCCCTCAAAATAAATTACCGCTCGGCCATGGGCGGTTTTTTATTTTGGGCGCCCGGCTGCTCACGTTCACGCAAGCCGCCGGCTTTCACCTCCGGCTCATCCGGCGGCGCGTTCACGTGGCAGCCGCCGGGCTGTCCGCTCAAATGCGGCTCGCAAAAAGCCGGTTTTTGTAAATCCGGCGCCGTGGTCTCTTGCTCTGCGAGCCCCCGCCGCCGGAACAAAAAATACGACTTTCGCTTCGCCGCATAACCGCTCCCATCCCTGGCGCTTTGGGCGCGTGCGGCAGGCCGCCCTCGAATAATGAATATCGAACCGATGATTTATTGATTTACGATTTGCGCTCTCCTATTGTAAATATTGAAGCAGTGTGTTATTTCGATGGGGCGCCCGCAGGGCGCGACTGAGAAATCTCAACACGGATGTTTCATCCGGGGCGGAACTTTGCGTTCCTATTGTCCAATCCGTGAAGAGATTCCTCGTCGTTTTGCCTTGCTATCGCCAGCAAAACTCCGTCGGAATGACATCGTTAGCCTGCTTTAAACATTGAAGGCGAAACCGCCGCGGGTTTGTTGCATTGTGAGAATGACAAAGGATGGCAAACCGGATACCCCGGATTCCCGCCGGAGCCTGTGCCCGCGCAGGCGGGTACGGGAATGACAGGTGGGGCCGGATTCATCGACTTTGCAGGCAGGATAAACGGAGTCAATACGGAACCCCTGGATTCCCGCTTTCGCGGGAATGACATATGGGGGCCGGGTTCACGATTTTGCGGGAATAACAAAAAGAATGCCCGCGGAGACCGCCGCCGGGCGTGGCGAAAGTCCGAGCGAAGCGGCAGGGCTCCGCGGCGCCAAGGCGAGACGCCGCAGGCTGCTCGCCGGCAAAGAGCCGGGACGGCCGTGGCCGGCCCGGCGGCAAGCAAGGAAACGCGTAGCGGTTCCGCAGCAAGCGAAGGGAGACCAACGCGAAGCCGTAGGCGAAGCGTGCCGGCTCCCGGAGCTGCGAAGCAAGACAAAGGCCGGAGCGTAGCGACGGCCTGCCGGCTTGCGAAGCTGCGGAACAAGACAAGGCGCGGCCCTCGGCGAAGGCACCCGGTAGCCGAAGGCTTGTGGAGCCGCGGAGAAGCCCGAAGGGCTTCGGAGCGTCAAAAAAATTGATGCAATCCAAGTGCCGGTGATACCAATTGCGGGAAAATCCTTATCTTACACTGCATAACAAACCCGGTTCCATGGCATCGATTTGGCTATTTGTTGCGGGTCGTTGGAAGGCCTTCCGCTACGTGTTTCGCGGTATGTGGATGATGTTTCGTGAACCCAGTTTTATGGTGCAGTCAGGTTTGACGGTGCTAACGGGCATTTCGGGCTATTTCATGCACTTTTCGGCCTTGGATTGGGCCCTCTTTGCCATGGCATGGGGCTTGATTTTAACCACCGAAACACTGAACACATCCATCGAACGCCTGGCCGACCGTGTGGAAAGCGGATACGACGAAGCCATTCGCGATGTCAAAGATTTGGCGGCCGGCGGTGTAGGTTGGGCGGCGACAACGGGTTTGGTATTGTACATTATATTAATAATAAAACATATTTGACAGGATGAATGGAATGTATATCTTATTGGCGCTGAGCTTGATGGTGATATTTTCCTATTTGTTCGACATCTTGTCGCGCAAAGCCCGTATTCCTTCGGTTATCTTACTTATTGGCACCGGCATGCTGATTCATTACGGTTTGAGGTATTTGGGCTACGAAGTGCCCGATCTACACGTAACGGTCAGTGTGTTGGGATTGATAGGTTTGTTGCTCATTGTGTTGGAAGCGGCCTTGGAACTCAAAATCACGCGAAGTAAATTACCCTTGATTGGGAAGGCGTTTTTTACGGCACTCATTATTTTGCTGGCTACCTCGTTTGTGATTGCCGGGATGATATTTTACCTGGGTTTGACCGGTGATTTCTACACGGCATACCTGAACGCGGTTCCATTGTCGGTGGTGAGCAGCGCCATTGTGATTCCCAGCGTAATGAATTTGGACGAACCGAAAAAGGAATTTTTGATTTACGAATCCACATTTAGCGACATTCTGGGCATTTTGTTGTTCGACATCGTTTTGGCCATACCCGATGCCGGAGGACATGTTGTTACCAAGGTGGGACTGGGATTGATATTTACCCTGGTGGTTTCGTTGGTGGTGGGTTACGTGCTGATTTTTATGTTTGAACATATTACCACCAAAATAAAATTTTTTCTTTTCCTGTCCATTTTGACCACTTTGTTTGTGCTGGGCAAATTATTCCATTTGTCGTCATTGATTCTGATATTGGTGTTCGGTTTGATGCTGGAAAACTATAATCTTTTTTTCCGGGGTATTTTGCGAAAATTTTTCTGGCAACAACGAATCGAAGAGGTGCGCGAACAATTCAAGACCATTACCTTCGAAACCGCCTTTCTTATTCGCACCTTCTTTTTTGTGGTTTTCGGGATGACCATCAACCTTGAAGCCATGGTTCATCCGGGAGTAATTATTTTGGGAAGCATGATATTGATGCTGACCATATTGGTGCGTTTTGTGAACCTTAAATTATTCTATCGCGGAAGCAGTGTTTTTCCCGAAGTGCTCATGGCACCGCGGGGTTTGATTACGGTTTTGTTGTTTTTCAAAATTCCGCTCGATTATCGCCTGCCCGAATTTAGCGAAGTGATTTCGTTCGTAATATTGGGCTCGGCCTTACTTATGATGATAGGCTTGCTGTTTTCGGGTCGTAAAACCACCGAAGAAGAATTCGAACTTATGGAAAATTTCGACCATGGAGCCTTTTCCCACGATAACCCGTTGATCGACAAATGGCAACTAAGCGACGACAACGACTAAACCATCACAACAATGCGCGAAGTTTATATAATCAGGCACGGTAAGTCGTCTTGGAAAATTCCTTCCTGGACCGACAAAGAACGCCCGCTAAAAAACAAAGGGCGAAAACGCACGGCCAAAGTGGCCAAATACCTGAAAAAGCGGGGCATTAAACCCGATTTGATTATAACAAGCCATGCCAAACGTGCCAAGCAAACGGCCAAAATACTTCAAAAAATTTTGGGGAAAGATATTCCCATACGGGTCGAAAAAATACTTTATACCGGCGACGAAGAAAATATCTTCGATTTGCTATACGGACTGGACGATAAAATACAACGGGTTTTTATTGTAGGCCATAATCCCGACCTGACCGATTGGGTAAACCGCTTCAAGGACAAAAAAATCATGAACTTACCCACATCGGGAACTTTCGGGGTGGGATTTTATGCCGAAAAGTGGAATGATTTGCCTTGGGCATCATGGCAGGAATTGCTTTATGTCGAACCCAAAGAACTGTAACTTCGTTAACAATTTACGTTGGAATAAATGTAAAAAATTTTCACAATTTATTCCGGTTCTAAATAGTCAATTTTTCCAGGATTTCACGGGGAGGCTTAATGGGTTTGCCACGGCGGTTGGTAAAAACCAATTCCACAACCGCTTCGGTGGTTTTAATGTTTTCTTCGTTATAAATTTCGTAGGCAAAACTTAGCCGGGCTCCCCGCTGCACCTTGGGTTTTACAAATACGCGGATGGATTCGTCAAAGGTGAGCGGTTTGAAATATTTGATGTTCATTTTGTAAACAGGAAGCAGTATCCCGTTGATTTCCATTTGTTTATATGATATTCCGAATTGTTTAAGCCATTCGATGCGGGCCATTTCCAAATAGGCGGGATAAACACCGTGATGGATGTAACCCATTTGGTCGGTTTCGTTATAACGCGTGCGAATACGGATGAAAAAGGGGGACGAGGACATAAAAAAAACATGTTTTCGAGGCGCTGAATATACGAAAATCTTTTTTAAAAACCTGCGGGAAAAAAATTTTTTTTGTCGGAAATTTTTTCCAATTTTTGTTTTTTGAAAAGCGGGCCTGCGGCCCGTCATTTTAAAACTTAATTAAGCAAACATTAAATCAGGAAGTTAGGCGGTATGAGCGCAAAAAAGGTTTGGAACGAATGTCTGCAATTTATCCGCGAGAACGTGTCGGAAGAAATTTTTTCCGCATGGTTCCGCCCCATCAAGCCCGTTTCGCTCAACGGGAATGTGCTCACCATCGAAGTGCCCACCAATTTATACTACGAATGGATCGAAACGCATTATATCGACCTGCTTCGAACGGCTTTGGTCAAGCAATTGGGCAAACATGCCCAACTCAAATATTTGGTCCGCATGTCCAATAATCCCGCTTCGCAAAACGCCCATTTGGAATATCCGGGAACCATGAAGCCCAAAGTGGACACCAATAATTATACAAAACCCCAAAGCAAAGAATTCAAAAATCCTTTCGTGATTCCCGGCGTTCAAAAAATGCGTATCGACTCGCAACTCAACCCCAATTATACGCTCGAAAATTTTGTGGAAGGGCCCAACAATCGCTTGGCCGTCAATGCCGGCAAAGCCATCACAAAACATTGGGGTAACACGTCGTTTAACCCATTGTTTATCTACGGTGGTGTAGGCTTGGGAAAAACCCATTTGGCCAATGCCATCGGAATAGAAGTCAAGCGTTTGCATCCCGACAAAAACGTGCTCTACGTGTCCACCGAAAAATTCACCCAGCAATATACCTCGTCGGTGGTCAACAAAACGCGCGACGATTTTATCCATTTCTACCAAATGATCGACGTGCTCATCGTGGACGATGTGCAATTCTTGGCCGGAAAAACGGGTGTGCAAAAAATCTTTTTCCAAATTTTCAATCACCTGCACCAAAACAAAAAACAACTGATATTTACCTCCGACAAGGCCCCCGTGGATATGCGCGATGTGGAAGTAAGGTTGCTTTCGCGTTTTAAGTGGGGACTTGCTGCCGAGCTTAAAGCACCGGATTTCGAAACCCGCAAAAAAATCATCCGCTTTAAGCTGGAACACGATGGCGTGCGGATGGACGATGAAGTGGTGGACTACATTGCCCGCCATGTCAAATCCAATGTGCGCGAAATCGAAGGAATCTTGAACAGCATGATAGCCCAGGCGGCTTTCAACCACCGTAAATTGGACTTGGATCTGGCCCGTGAAGTGGTAAGTAATTTTGTTCGCCAAAGCAAACCCGTATTTACCTGCGATACCATCCAACGTATTGTGGCCGAATACTTCGGTTTGGACGTCGAAGCCCTCCAATCACGTTCGCGCAGGCGCGAAGTGGTCCAAGCCCGACAAATTTCCATGTATTTGTCTAAAAAATACACCGATTCGTCTTTGGACCAAATCGGCACACGTATAGGCAAGCGTAACCATGCCACGGTGATATATGCGCTCAAAACCGTTAGGGATTTGATGGATGTGGACAAACACTTCCGCAAAACCGTTCTGGAATTGGAAAATAGATTAACGGGACTTTGAGCCGATGGATACGAAGAAAAAGGGATGTGCCGTTTTGTTTGTTTGCCTGGGAAATATTTGCCGTTCGCCCATGGCCGAGGGCCTTTTGAAAAAAAAAATCGACACGGACATCCACTTCGTGGACTCGGCCGGTTTGGACCATTACCATTTGGGCGAGCCGCCTTGTAAACTCACACGCGATATTTGCGCTGAACACAATTGCCCGCTCGACCACCGGGCACGATTGTTCACACCCCGCGATTTCGACCGTTTCGATCGCATCTACGTAATGGATGCTGATAATCTGCGCCAAGTATTGCGCATGGCCCGTAGCGAAGCCGACCGCCAAAAGGTGGCTTTGGTGCTCGATGAGCTTTATCCCGGTGAACACCTCGATGTTCCCGACCCGTATATGAGCGGCCGTTCGTTGATTCATGTTGTTTACGATATGCTCGACCGGGCCACCGACCGCATAGCCGGAAAAATAAACAAGGGTGAGTGCTAAACACGGTATCCTGTATTTGATTCCCAACTTTTTGGGCCCGGCGGAACCCGGATGCGTTTTTCCGCCCTACACTGCCCGGGTTTTGAAGGATATCGATTATTTTATTGCCGAACGCGAAAAGGCCGCCCGCCGGCTCATCAAGGCCTTGCTGCCGGAAAAAAACCAGGCCCGATTGCATTTCTTTGAACTCAACCGCCATACCGACCCGGCTGAAATAAAACACTTTTTGAATCCGTTACTGGCAGGCCACCCCATGGGATTGATGTCCGAGGCGGGCTTGCCGGGTATTGCCGATCCGGGTGCAAAAATCGTGCATTTGGCCCATTGTCAAGGCATCCGGGTAAAACCCCTTGTGGGGCCTTCGTCGATTTTCCTGGCGTTGATGGCCTCGGGCTTAAACGGCCAACGCTTTGCCTTTCACGGTTATTTACCTGTAAAAACGCCGCAATTGTCCGGGCATTTACGCCGGTTGGAAAGCCGTTCGCGCCGCAACAACGAAACGCAAATATTTATCGAAACACCCTACCGCAATGACAAAATGTTGAATATCCTGCTCCAAACGCTTCATCCCGACACTTTGCTTTGTGTGGCCACGGATTTGACCTTGGAAACGGAATGGATAGCCACCCGCAGGATAGCGGAATGGATAAAGGTGCCGAAACCCCGGCTACATAAACGTCCGGCCGTTTTTTTGGTTTTGGCGGAATGAATTTTCGGGGCGCCCGGCTGCCGGCGTTCGGGGCGCCGCCGGCGGGCGGATGCCCGCGGCGGAAGGCCGGACGTTGGAACGGGATTATGATTGCCCCGGCCCGCGGCTTCGCCGCGGGCCGGGGCGTATTGATTTTCAATCGGATACGTCCGGCCATCCGCCCGGCGCGCTTTGCGCGCCGCGGCGGCGCCACGGGTTCCGCTTCGGGGCGGCGGAGCGCCCTTGCGGAAACCCGTTTCCTCACGGCGTTGCAGCAGCCATTATTTTATGCTTGCTGCAACGCCTGGCCGCAACCGCCGGGCTGTCCGCTCAAATGCGGCTTGGGTCTGCCTGTTTTTGTATAGCTTGCTGCGATGTCTCCTCGGTTCCTCGGAGCTTGCTCGCCGGCAGCAAACCATGCCGCGCCGGCATCGCTTCAAGCATAAAGTATTGGAAAAGTTGCAGTTATTTTTGTCGAGAACAAAGCCGGCAATCCGAAGGCATAGCCGCAGCTATGGCAAGGGTTGCCAATGCCGTTATCGGCAAAAAGAACAAAACTTGGTGTGATAATTTCATGCTTGAAGCGATGCCTACCCTACGCCGCATAACCGCTCCCATCCCTGGCGCTTATTGGCGCGCGATAAATCGCTTTCCCGCGCGATAAATCGCGCGGCTACAATGGGGCATCCGGCCTTGCTTGTAATATCCGGGTTTATGATTGTTCGCTACTGCAAACATTGAAGGAAGATGTCATTTCTCAGTCGCGCCCGAAGGGCGCGACTGAGAAATCTCTGTTGCTTCGGTGATTACTTCTATTAATTTCCCCTTGAATTCAATTACAGGACAAATGTAGCAAACAGCATTTGAAAATTCGGCTTAATGGACAAAAAGTAGGCTGAAATTCTCTGAACAGTTTGATTTTATTAGCTTTATCGCAAATCAAAGTATATGAATAAAAAAAATGCGTATTTTGTAATAGTCCA
>JALWYR010000065.1 GCA_027003085.1 Flavobacteriales bacterium | reverse complement strand
GAAGGACTTAGTTCCTTCGCTCTTTCTGCTCCGTTTCGCTACGCTCCACTCCGCAGAAAGAGCGAAACCGCCTCGCAAGGAAAATATTTATACCCCTAAAAGTTGCATTTACTAATTGAATTTACCGTTTCCATTGTATGAATACCAGTCTATACCCTGCCACTCCATAGGCCCCGGATAATCCCCCCGGGACAACAAATCCAAAAATTCAAGAAGCGATAACATCTGCTATATTTTAGCTTGCCGGGCGAAAGATAATTACGCTAAAAGTATGGCTCCGCGACTACCAAATGGCTATCAAAATTATGCGGCGTCATAAAAAAACCGCCCCCTCAGGGCGGTTTCTTTACCTATGGAAAAGGACAAACACTAATTGTCTTCGGCAAACAGGTTTACCTGAACCGTTTGACCGGCCACTACGGTTACCGTTCCGGCGGTGTAGTCGGTGCCGTCTTGGGCTTCGGCAGTAATTTCGTAAGTGCCGGCGGGTAAACCTTTGATAACGAAATGACCTTGACCGTCGGCAATGGTGGTTACATCGTCGGGTTGATTATCGCCGTCGGTATCGTAATCGGTTTTGACCGTGGCATAGGCAATCACGCTTTGATCCATCAATTGAACGGTACCTTCCACATCACCGGTATTGGATAGCGGAACCACGCGAAAATCGGGGTCAAATTCGGCAATGCCCGTAATTTGGGTAACGCTGGTAATAATGTCGTTTACAAAATTACCGGCCAGGTCCAAACTTTCGGCCAAGTCCAAATCGATGAGAATGGATTCGTCGGCATTGGCGGTCAGGTTAAATTCGGGTTTAATTTCGGCCTCGGCCGTGGCATTGGCACCTGCCGAAAAATCGAATTCCCTTCCGTCGGAAAGTTTTACCGTTACGCCGTCCCAAGTAATACGGGCCTTGTCGTAGGTGCCTGCCGGAATATCCGATGCACTGACTTCGGCCGTAGCGCCGTTGTTCAAATCCACCACATTATAGTTTCCGTTTCCTTCGAATACGGTAACATACTCTTCGGTGTCGGCATTGCGTAATTCCACTTTGGTGATGTTTACGTTTACTTCGGCCACAAATTGCGCCGGAAAAGGATCATCGGTCAATTGAACCGATACATGTCCGTCTTTGTGTTTTTTACAACTTGTCAGTTGAAACAATCCGATCAACGCAAGCAACACTACAACTACTTTTTTCATAACACTGCATTTTTGAGTTATGCGCATTCACAAAACAAACATCGTGCCACAAATTGGAATTTGTAACACAAATCACATGAACTTTCTTAAAATATTTAGAAAATTATCAATCCCTTAACGTTGCCGCTTGTTGGCGATTTTGATATAATTTTCCAGGGCTTGGGTCATGGAGCGGTTTTCGGGCGAAGGAACACGGATGTCCACACGCAAGTTGCGGTCAATAGCGGCCTGATAAGTGTTTTTTCCAAAAACGGCTATGCGCGTGTCGTTTTGTTTGAAATCAGGAAAGTTATGGAACAGGGATTCGATGCCCGAAGGGCTGAAAAACACCAAAATATCGTAGTAAACATCGGCCAAATCGGACAGGTCGCTAATTACGGTTTTGAAAAACATACCCGATTTCCACTGCACGCCCAATTCGTTGAGCATTTCGGGCACTTGCGGTTTGAGCTTATCCGACGAAGGTAAAAGGAATTTTCCATCGGGATATTTTTTGATAATATCGCGGAGTCCTTTAATAGTTCCGTCGCCAAAGAAAATACGGCGCTTGCGATACACGATGTATTTGACCAAATATTTGGCTATGGCTTCCGAGGTGCAAAAATACCGGTTGGTATTGGGAATATTGTAGCGCATTTCTTCGGCTATGCGAAAATAATGGTCGATGGCCGTGCGCGAAGTAAAGATAATGGAATCGTAGTCCGAAAGATTGATTTTTTGACGACGCACTTCCTTCACCGTGGCACCTTCCACATGGATAAAAGGACGAAAATCAACCTTAACCTTCAATTTTTTGCTCAGGTTGAAGTAAGGCGATTTTTCACTGGTGGGTTCGGGTTGCGAAACGAGTATGCTTTTGACTTTTTTGATAACGGGCGCCGTTTCTTTGTTTTTCATACCTGTCAGATTAGGTAGGAAACAATCACCGCAATGGGTAAAATTTCCATTGTGCAAAGGTACAAAATAATATAGACCCTGCGAATGTTCCATTCCAAATATCCCACTTTCAGCACGTTAATATTAAATTGAAGCCCGAAAAACACAAAGGCCACCGACATTAAAATCCAACTCCAACGATAAGGAATCCACAAAAATACCAATGCAAAAGCCAAAATGCTCAGCCAAAAAACTACGTATTGCGTGTAAAAAAGCCGCATATAACGAAAGGCCTTCCAGCCCGGATGAAATTTGCCGGCAATCCAAAAAAACAGCATTTCGGCCAAATACCACCCTGCAAACAAATAAAGCATTTTGCGAAACGGCCACTGCGGATAAGCCATTTTACCCGACGTAAAATAAATACTCAGCCATAGCAACCAAAGCAAATGCGTGGTGATTTTACGCGAAAATACCAACCTGAACCCTTTGGCTTTGTAACGATGATACATCACCGTGGGCCGGCGGATAATTTCATAAAATTCCGTAGGACTCAACCATTTGATCCATAAGTAAATCAACCATATCAATATTGCCGCCAGCAGGACGAACAACCGGTAATGCCCTATGAGGATTTCGTGATTCACCTTAATTACTTACGGGAAAATTTTTCGCGAAGCATCAACAATAAAAACCGGAAGTTTCCCACCAAATATCGCCGCCACATCCGGCGCGGCTCTTGCACAAAGCGATACAACCACTCCAAGCCCGCCTTTTGCATCCACCGCGGCGCCCGTTTGGTCTTTCCGGCCACCACGTCGAAACTGCCGCCCACGCCCATCACAAACGGAATTTTGCCCAGCAAGTCCTTGTATTTTTCCAGAAAAATCTCCTTTTTGGGCGAGCTGATGGCTACGAATAATATATCGGCACCGCTTCCGGCGATTTGCCGGGCGATTTCCGGTTCTTCGTCGGGACTAAAATATCCGTTCCGGTAGCCGGCAATAATATCCGGCCCGTATTGTTCGCTCCATATTTCCTTGACCCGGCGCACCACTTCCTCGCGGGCACCGAACAAAAATACTTTGTAGCCCTCTTGTGCGGCAAGTTCCACCAGCCGTAGCATCAAATCGATGCCCGCCACCCGTTCTTTGAGCGGCCGGCCCAAAAAACGCGAAGCCCACACCACCGACATACCGTCGGCATTGATCAAATCGGCCGCCAACACCGACCGGCGTAGTTCCTCGTCATCTTGCATGGCCACCACCTTGCCGGCATTGATCACAATATGGTGCAAGGGCTTGCGGTTCCTGATATGTTCATCGATCACCCCAAGGGTTTCGTCCATGCTCAGATTATCCACCGGAATACCGAATATTTCTACCTTGCGCATGGTCATCACCAAATTTTTACCCTTTGGCCGGGTGCCAAATACATTTTGTCACCCGGTTTGATGTCAAAGGCCCGGTGAAAGGCGTCCATGTTGCGCAGGGGCTGATAGGCCCTCACCATACCTGGCGAATGCGGGTCGGTTTTGATTTGATTGATCAGCGCTTGCTTGCGCATTTTGGTGCGCCACACGGTGGCCCACGAAATAAAGTAGCGCTGTTCGGGCGTAAAACCGTCGATTTTACCGGGCTTGCCCTTGTCGGCCCAATACATTTGGAGGGCCGTAAAGGAAGCAAACACCCCGCCCAGGTCGCCAATGTTTTCGCCCAGCGTAAACTTTCCGTTGATGTGCAGGCCGGGCAGCACTTCGATGGCGCTGTATTGTGCGGCAAGGCGGTCGCCCAGTTTTTGGAAATTGGCAAAATCTTCGGGCTTCCACCACATACGAAAGTTACCCTGCGGGTCGTATTTGGCTCCCTGGTCGTCGAAGCCGTGCGAAATTTCGTGCCCGATTACGGCACCAATACCACCGAAATTCACCGCCGCATCGGCACGGAAATCAAAGAACGGCGCTTGCAGAATGGCCGCCGGAAAAACAATTTCGTTGTTCGACGGATTGTAGTAGGCATTTACCGTTTGCGGGTTCATGTGCCATTCGCTCCTGTCCACCGGTTTGCCCAAACGGCTTGTCATATCCCTAAAATGCCATTCCGACACGGCCATGGCGTTGGAAAAATAGGTTCCGCCTTCGGCGGGCGAACGGATTTCCATGTCGGCATAGCTTTTCCACTTGTCGGGATAACCGATTTTGACGAGCAATTTGTCCACTTTTTCTTTGGCCTTTTGCTTGGTTTCGGGCGACATCCATTCCAGCGCATCGATGCGTTTTTTGTAGGCCCGTTGCAGGTATTGCACCAATTCTTGTGCGGTCTTTTTGGCCTGCGGCGGGAAATAGGTTTCCACATAAATTTGTCCCAAAGCGTCGCCCATGCCACCATTGACGGCCGACAAGGCCCGTTCTTCCAAAGGGCGGCGCTGCGGCGTCCCGTAGAGCGTGTGCCCGTAAAACGCCCAATTGGCATCCGAAATTCCGGGCGAAAGCCGGCCCGCCACGCTGCGCAAATAAGTCCAATGCAGGTAATCGCGAATCGCGGCATAATCGCCCGCCTTTAACACCGCCTCAAAGGCCGGCAAATAACGTGGCTGGGTCAATATGAGCGAATCGGTATGCAAGCCCAGCGATTCCAAATATTTTTCCCAGTCGAACGAAGGTGCTTGCCGGTAAAGATCCTTTACTTTCCGCGGATTGTAGCGGTTTTCGGGCTTGCGGCGTTCTTCTTTGCTCAGCATGGCCCGGGCCAAGGCCGTTTCGATTTTCATTACATTGGCGGCCGCTTGGGCGCCGCGTGCTTTTTCGGGCGTAAAGGCCCACATGCGGGCAATATGCTCCAAATATTTTTCCCGTTTTTCGCGGGCATCGGCATCGTCCGACAGGTAATAATCGCGTTCGGGTAAACCCAAGGCACCCGAACCCAGATAAAGCACGTTGATGCCGCTTTGTTTCATATGAGGCCCCACATAAACACCCACAAAAGGCGAGCCGAAATAGGGCGCGTTTTCCACCATAAAATCCCGTAGCGATCCGGTCGAGTGCACCCTGTCGATTTTTTTCCAAAATTCGAGGGCCGGCGCAAAACTTTGACGGCTTCGCGTGGCCGTGTCCATAATACTGGCAAAATAATCCAGGGCTTTCCGTTGGTCGGTGCCGGCGGCATAGGCCCCCGAATCAGACTTACGGCGTATCAGGGCCAACAGGGCCGAGTCGGTTTGTTTGCGCAACTCGGAAAAAGCCCCCCAACGGGCGCGGTCGGGCGGAATTTGCGCGGTTTTTTGCCAACGGCCGTTTACAAAGCCATAGAAATCATCCTGCGGCCGCACGGTGGTGTCCATAAATTCGGTGCGAATGGCGTGATATACGGGTTTTTCACCGGCGGATTTCGTTATTTGTTCCCCCGAACAAGCCACAAAAACCACGGGCATCAACAAGTAAATCGACAGGGCGTATTTTTTCATCGAAAGGGATTTTTTTGTCCAAAGATAGGGGTATTTGCGGATAATTGTAGGGCGATGATATTTTTTCGGGCGCCCCGCCGCTCACGTTCGCACATGCCGCATCCTTTCGCGTTCGCTCATGCTGCGGCGTGCTCACGTGGCGCCGGCCGGGCTGTCCGCTTAAATTCGCCTCGGGCTGCTCTTGGCCCGCAATTCGTGGCGGTTCGGCTTCCCGCTGTCAGCCACCCCGCCACGGCGGGCCGACGGCAGCCCTTCGGCTCATACCGCTCCCATCCCTGGCGCAAAAGGATTAATTTGGCAAGTTTTTTGCTAGCAAAAAATAAAAAAATGAAGGCGCTCATTACGATCGGATTGTTATTTTTGTCCAATACATTTATGACCATTGCGTGGTATGGGCATCTTAAATATTTGGACGGAAAGCATTTCCATAAACTTGGTTTGGCCGGCATAATTTTTATCAGTTGGGGTATTGCCCTTTTCGAATATGTGTTTCAGGTGCCTGCCAACAGAATCGGATTTAAAGGAAACGGCGGCCCTTTTTCACTTGTTCAGTTAAAAGTAATACAGGAAGTGATTACATTGGTGGTCTTTACGTTATTTGCCGTAACGGTATTTAAAAATCAAAAAATCGGGTGGAATCATGCCTTGGCTTTTGTGCTTATTGTCTTGGCGGTGTATTTTGTTTTTAAAAATTAGAAGTTTTTCAATTGATAACGAACGTAAAAAGTCAAACAGGCATAAAAGAAGTATTAGCGCTCTTGTTTTAGAAAAAAAACACCCGTGGAAACCTTTTTGGAAAAGAAATTGATTTAATAAGCACAAAGACGGCGTATAATCCGGAATAAAAGGTAAATGACCGAAGGCGGCTCCGAAGCACGCGAAGGGAGACGCCGAAGGTGGCTCCCGGAGCCGCCGAGGAAACCGGAGGGTTCCGAGGTCCGCGGAGCAAGACCAAGGCCGGAGCGCAGCGAGGGCCTGCCGGCTTGCGGAGCCGGCGGGGAGACAAGCCGTGGATTTGCGGGTAGGCCACAGGAAGGCGACGGCTCCCCGCCCTTGCGCAGGCAGACCGCAGGGCTGCCGGAGCCGCGAAGGGAAACAAGGCGGGGTCTGTGGCGTTGGCCACCGGAAGCCGCGGGTTCCCGGAGCTGCGAAGCGAAACGCCGCAAGGCGGTTCGCGGAGCCGCGGAACAAGACAAGGGGCGCCGGCCCCGCGCCGAAGGCGCGGGGCCGGCGGCGCAAAAACCACGGGGATTTTCCCGGTCCAAGGCGTTGAATAATCGATTAATTCCGCATCCAAAACATTTGGCGCCGATATTTTGCGCCGCCGGCAGCGGAATTTCATTCCGCCGCCGGCGCCCTGACGGCTTGTGGAGCCGCGGAGAAGCCCGCAGGGCTTCGGAGCGCCCAAAAAATGAACATATTCCGTCCGAAACGCATTAATCCGTATATTTACACATCGCAACGGCCGCCACTGCGGCACTAAACCGGATTTTGCGTGGGCGTTTATAAGCAATTTGCCAAGGAAACCTTCATCTACGGTCTGGCTTCGGTGCTGCCGCGTGTGGTGATGTTCCTGCTGGTGCGCCTGCACACCGACGTGTTGCCGCCGGCCGCCTATTCGGTGAACACCAAATTCTATGTGTGGATTGC
>JALWYR010000064.1 GCA_027003085.1 Flavobacteriales bacterium | reverse complement strand
TTGCTATACGATATTGAACTGGAAACCGGTGAAGTTTTTTCCGTATTTGTTTATTCAAAAAAAGATTGGTTGACCCGGCAACGCAAAACACCGTTTTATTGGAACGTAATATCCGAAGGTATTGTTTTATGAATATCGATGACCGGAAAGCATATGTTAAATATCGCATAGAATCCGCTTATAGGACTTTTGATGCGGCAAAAATTTTAGCGGAAAGCGGACATTGGAATTCCGCTGTTAACCGGCTTTACTATGCTTTATTTTATGCTTTTAATTCGCCACTTGTAGCAAAAATATTCTTGTTAAATCCCATTCCTCGGTTAAAAGTCAGTTTTCTTTACACTTCATAAAAACCGGCAAAATGAACAAAGCATACGGAAGGTTATTAACCGAACTGTATGATTGGCGTCAAAAAGGCGATTATGATAATATATTTGACTTTGATGCCAAATCAGTAATCCCTTTGTTCGAGCCGGTTTATGAAATGATACAAAGAATTGAAGAGGAAATAGGCATTTTATGAGGCATTCTATCCCCGCGCCAGGGATGGGAGCGGTTATGCGGCGAAGGGGCGAAAGTGTTTTTTGCGCCGGCGCCGGGGGCTCCCGGAGGAAGAGACCACGGCGCCGGCCATGCAAAAACCGACGCACCCAAGCCGCATTTGAGCGGACAGCCCGGTGGCTGCGGCGTGAACGCCGGCGGGTGCGAAAGCGCTCCGCCGTCTTGAAGCAACCGCCGATGCGTGAACGTCAGCAGCCAGGCGCCCAAAAAAATTATTCCACACGGCCTTCCAAATCATATTCCGTAGCGCCGGTAATTCGCACCCGGACAAACTTGCCCACGCTCAGCGGGCGGGACGAATGCACCACCACCTCGCCGTCCACATCGGGGGAATCAAATTCGGTTCGTCCGATGTAAACGCCGCCTTCGTGCCGGTCGATAAGCACGGGGAGCGTGCTACCGATTTTACGGCGATTGTTGGCCAAAGAAATCTCGCGTTGCACCTCCATCAGGCGGGCCAAACGCTCCTGCTTGACCTCCCGGGGAACATCGTCGGGGAGCTTGTAGGCCGCCGTGTTTTCCTCGTGCGAGTAGGTAAAGGCGCCCACGCGGTCGAAACGCATTTCGCGGATAAAATCCAAGAGCCGTTCGAACTTTTCGCCGGTTTCGCCCGGATAGCCCACAATAAAAGTGGTGCGCAAGGCAGCGCCGGGGAGCACTTGTTTGATCCGGTGTATCAACGCACGTGTTTTTTCGCCCGAAACGCCACGCCGCATCGAAGCCAAAATATCGTTGTCCACGTGTTGCAAGGGCATATCCAAATAGCGGCAAATTTTGGGCTCGTCGCGCATCACGTCCAAAATATCCTCGGGGAAACCCGTAGGGTAAAGATAGTGGAGGCGAATCCAACGGATGCCGTCAACCCGGGCCAACAGGCGCAGCAAATCGGCAAGCCGCCGTTTTCCATACAAATCCAATCCGTAGTAGGTTAAGTCTTGGGCAATCAGGATGAGTTCCTTTACGCCGCGGCGGGCCAAACGCTCCGCTTCGGCAACCAAATCTTCGACCGGACGCGACCTGTGCGCTCCGCGTATGGCCGGAATGGCACAAAAGGAACAACTGCGGTCGCAGCCCTCGGAAATTTTCAGATAAGCATAGTGGTCGGGTGTGGCCAAACGCCTTTCCAAAAGCAAATCGGGACGGAAATCCAGACCCAAAAGCCGGGTTTCGTCGGCCAAATGATGATTGCCGAACCAGGCGTCCACTTCGGGAATTTCCTGCGGAAGTTCCCGGGCATAGCGTTCGCTCAGGCAGCCCGTTACGATAAGTTTTTCGATAGTGCCTTGGTTTTTGGCTTCCACATAGGCCAAGATGGTGTCGATGGATTCCTGCTTGGCATCGTGAATAAAACCGCAGGTGTTGATCACCGTAATGGGTGCGGGCTCGTCGGCATTATGTTGCACATCGTATTTGCGGGCCAATTGTGCGGCCAATTGCTCGCTGTCGAACAGATTTTTGGAGCAGCCCAGCGTGATGATGTTTACGCGTTTTTTCTTCAAAACCGTTTTTGTTTGTGCGAAAATACGGAAAAACTATGCCCGGGGTTCAGACAAACAATTCCTCCACCGGATTGGTGGCAAAATAATAGGGAATTTCGCCGTAGTGGTTCAAGGGACGTGTAAGGATAAGCCGGGCTTTTTTGCCACGGGCGATGCTTCCCATTTCGCCCGACAATTCGAGGGCGGCGGCAGCATTGAGCGTAGCGGCATTGATGGCCTGTTCGGGTGTGAGCCGCGCTTTGATACAAGCCAAGGCCACCATAAAATTCATATTAAACGAAGGGGCCGAACCCGGATTAAAGTCGGTAGCCAAGGCCACCGGGATATTATGTTCGATCATCTTTTTGACCGGCGCATAAGGAATACCCAGGAAAAACGAACATCCGGGCAGTGCCGTGGCAATGGTTTGGCCGCCGGAGAGTGCGGCAAAATCTTCGGGGCGCATTTCTTCCAAATGATCTACACTCAGGGCACCGTAGCGGACGGCCGTTTGCAAGCATCCGCAGGAAGTAAACTGATTGACGTGCAGTTTGGGGCGTAAGCCGAAACGGGCGGCGGCATCCAGGATGCGGGCGGTGTCGTCGGGTGTGAAATATCCCTTTTCGCAAAAAACGTCCACGTAGTCGGCAAGGTGATGGCGGGCCACTTCGGGGAGCATTTCATCGACGATGATTCGCACGTAATCTTCGCGTTGCATTCCTTGGGGCACGGCGTGTGCGCCCAGGAAAGTGGCCTTGACGGGAATGGGCAAAAGTTTTTTGAGACGCTTGACCACACGCAACATTTTCAGTTCGCCCTCTACCGAAAGCCCGTAGCCGGATTTGATTTCCAAGGCGCCGGTTCCGTAGCGCATCATTTCGTGCACGCGTGCCAAGGCGTCTTCCAAGAGTTCGTCCTCGCTCGTTTGGTTCAATCGTTTGGCCGATTGTAAAATACCTCCGCCGCGGGCGGCGATTTCTTCGTAGGAAAGACCGCGGATTTTGTCCATAAATTCCGTATAACGCGATCCGGGGAAAACCGTATGCGTATGGCTATCGGTCCAAGCGGGCAGAAGCAAGCGTCCCGATGCATCGATGCGGCGGTCGGGCCGGATAGCGGGTTTTTCGCCCATAGGGCCGAAATCACGAATAATGCCGTCATCGATAAGTAAAAAAGCATTTTCGATAACCGGCAAGGAATTCATTTGTTCGCCACGCAAAAGTTTTGTTTCCACCGGACGAACCTGCACCAGTTGGGCTATATTTTCAAATAAGGTTTGCATAAATATAAGTTGTAGAACAAAGCTACGAAAATGCGGGGAGTGTTCATCGGAAAATGACCCTGAAAAAATGTCCTTTGTGCTTCAAATGAAATCATTATTATTTTTAAACTTTCAACTATTCTTAAAAATTGGCACAAATTATGTATTATTATGATTGTAACTTTGATGATATGAAGAAAATTACTTTTATAGATATAGAGGTTTCTGAAAGCACTAGTAAAATTCAAGACTTCGGAGCAATTACAGGAAATGATATTTCTATACACACCAAGGAATTATTTAAGTTTAAAAATTTCATTGTCGATTCGAAATATATTTGTGGACATAATATAATGGAACATGATCTTTGGTATTTACGTGATTATATAGACCTGAAAAATTTTGTTTTTATTGACACGCTTTTTTGGTCTCCATTGCTTTTTCCCGCTAGACCTTATCATAGATTAATAAAAGATGATAAATTATTGGCTGATGAATTAAATAATCCCTTGAATGATGCAATGAAAGCCAGGGATTTATTCTATGATGAGGTTGATAAATTTAAACGTTTGGACGAATCTCTAAAAAAAATTTTTTATAGTTTACTAGGAAGGCAAAAGCGATTTAGTGGTTTATTTAAATTTCTTGAATATACTCCAAAAATAGATGAAGCAAATATTGATAAACTGATTCTTCAAAGGTTCCGCAATGATATTTGCCAGAATGCTGATTTAAAAACTATCATTGAACTAAATCCGGTTGAGTTGGCTTATAGTCTTGCCATAATAACTGCAAGTGATAGATATTCATTAACTCCGCCGTGGGTTTTAAAACGCTTTCCGGAGGTTCAAAGAATAATGTATTTACTACGAAATAAACCTTGTATTACCGGTTGTTCATATTGTAACCAATCATTGGATATTCACAGGGGATTAAAAGAATATTTTGGATTTAAAACCTTTCGAACATATAATGGTGAACCATTACAAGAAAAAGCCGTTCAGGCAGCAATTGATTACAAATCATTATTGGCCGTTTTCCCTACCGGAGGAGGAAAATCCCTTACCTTTCAATTACCCGCCATAATGCAAGGGGAAAATGTTAATGGCCTAACTGTGGTTATTTCACCTTTACAGTCATTAATGAAAGACCAAGTAGATAATCTTGAAAAAAAAGGAATAAAAGAAGCGGTTACTATAAATGGATTACTAAATCCCATTGAAAGATCCGAATCTATTAAACGAGTAGAGAATGGTACAGCATCGTTGCTTTATATTTCTCCTGAATCGCTACGATCTAGAACAATTGAATATCTGTTGTTAAAACGAAATGTGGTGCGTTTTGTAGTAGATGAAGCACATTGTCTTTCAACATGGGGGCAAGATTTTAGGGTGGACTATTTATATATCGGAGATTTTATTAAGTCTCTCAAAGAAAAAAAGAATTTGGATTATGATATCCCGGTTTCCTGTTTTACCGCAACGGCAAAACAACAAGTTATTGAAGATATTGTGACCTATTTCAAACGGAAACTTAATTTGGATCTTGAAATTTACAAAACCAATACTACACGAAAAAATTTGAAATTTAAAGTTTGCCCACAAAAAAGCGAGGAGGAAAAATATAATAAAGTCCGGGACTTAATTGATTCACATAAATGTCCGACAATAATATACGTTTCCCGTACAAAAAAGGCCTATAACTTGGCACAAAGACTCATAAAAGATGGATTTTCTGCAAAAGCATATCATGGTAAAATGGATAAAAAAGAAAAAACAGAAAATCAAAATGCTTTTATCAAGGGAGATGTTGATATTATGGTTGCAACCTCCGCTTTTGGAATGGGAGTTGATAAAGAAGACGTGGGGTTAGTTATACATTATGAAATTTCGGATTCTTTGGAAAACTATATTCAAGAAGCCGGACGGGCGGGGAGAAGTGAAAATATTAGTGCTGAATGTTATGTGCTGTTTAATGAAGATGATCTAAACAAACATTTTATTTTACTGAATCAAACGAAAATAAACATCAAGGAAATACAACAAATTTGGAAAGCAATTAAAGATCTTACTCGGTTTAGATCACAAATTTCAAACTCTGCTTTGGAAATTGCCAGAAAAGCCGGTTGGGATGATAGTATTACTGACATAGAAACCAGGGTAAAAACCGCCATTGCCGCATTGGAAGAATCCGGATACGTAAAACGAGGTCAAAATGCTCCAAGAGTTTTTGCCAATAGTATCTTAACAAAAACCGCACAAGAAGCTATTGAAAAAATCAATAAATCATATCGTTTTAATCCAAAACAAAAACAAGATGCCGTAAGAATTATAAAAAAACTTTTTGCTAGCAAAAAACGTAAACAAGCTGCCGGAGAAGATGCCGAGACAAGGATAGATTATATATCAGATTCGTTAGGACTTGTTAAAGATGAGGTTATTCAAATAATAAACCTCATGAAAGAAGAAAAAATATTAGCCGATTACAAAGACATTCAAGCATTTATTATAAACGGGAAGGACCGACAATCGAAAAGAATTCTAAAAACCTATATTGAAATTGAAGAGGCCATATTGAAAAAATTGGAATCAGAAACACAGATTTTCAACATAAAACAATTAAACCAAGAGTTGGAAGATGAGGGTATTTTGAAATCGTCCACAAATAAAATAAAAACCGTCTTTAATTTCTGGGCAGTAAAAAATTGGATTAAACAAAAGAAGGAAAACTACTCAAACGATAACATTGCAATTAAATTATTTCAAACCAAAGAAGAGCTATTAAAGAAACTAGAAAGGAAGAAGAATATTGCTGCTTTCACTATTGAATACCTTTATAATAAAATCAATGATAATCCCATTGAACAAGAAACGGGAAAGGAGTATGTTTTAATTGATTTTTCGGTACATGAACTAAAAAATGCATATAACAAGCATCCCTTTTCACCTTTCAAAATTAACATTCAAGATGTTGAGGATACTCTTTTTTATCTTTCAAGAATTGAAGCGCTATTAATAGAAGGCGGATTCATGGTAATATATAACAAGCTTACTATTAAAAGATTAGAAAATGATAATAAAAGACGTTATAAAATTGATGATTATAAACGATTAAAACAATTTTATGAAAATAAAATCCAACAAATCCATATCGTTGGTGAGTATGCCAACAAAATGATTAGAGACTACCGTGAAGCATTACAATTTGTTGAAGATTATTTTCAAATGAATTACTATGCTTTTTTAAATAAATATTTTAAAGGTCGGCAAACAGAAATCAAGCGGAATATTACACCACGTAAATTTAAACAATTGTTCGGTCAACTTTCTCCGGCTCAATTAAAAATTATTAATGACCAACAATCCAAGTATATTGTAGTTGCCGCCGGCCCCGGAAGTGGAAAGACACGTTTATTGGTTCATAAACTTGCTTCGTTATTCTTAATGGAAGACGTTAAGCATGAACAATTATTAATGCTTACTTTTTCAAGAGCTGCCGCCATAGAGTTTAAAAAGCGATTATATAAACTTATTGGTAATGCTACTAGCTTTGTTGATATAAAAACATTCCATTCATATTGTTTTGATTTATTGGGAAGAGTTGGCGACATTGAAAAATCAGATGGAATTATTAAAAAGGCCATATCGCGAATTAGATCCGGGGATATAGAACCTAATAAAATTGCAAAATCCGTATTAGTAATTGATGAAGCACAAGACATGAATGCCGGTGAATACGAACTGATAACAACCCTTATGAAATACAACGAAGAAATGCGAATAATTGCAGTAGGAGATGATGATCAAAACATATATGAATTCCGCGGTTCAAGTTCAAAGTATTTATCTAAACTAATTTCAGAAAAATCTGCACGAAAATATGAATTGCTGGAAAATTATCGAAGCAAAAAAAACATTGTTGATTTTGCAAATCATTTTGTCAGTAAAATAAAAAACAGACTAAAAAGCAATCCTATTCATCCCGTACAAAAAGAAAACGGAGAAATTAATATTGTAAAACATCAATCAAATAATCTCATTATACCACTCGTCGATCATGTATTAAAATATGACTTATCAGGCACTACTGGGATATTAACACAAACAAATGAAGAAGCATTAACCATTACCGGTGCCCTGGTAGAAAAAGGTTATCCTGCAAAATTAATTCAGACAAATAACGGATTTTCAATATATAACCTACGGGAAATTCGTTCATTTATTTCGTTTTTAGAATATGATAAAATGCATACTATACCAAAAGATAAATGGAACAATGCCAAAAATAAGCTGGTAAAAAAATTTGAACATAGTTCAAAATTGGAGCTTTGCTATAATATTATTAAAGACTTTGAAGCAACTCATCAAAAAATTATGTATAAATCGGATTTTGAAACTTTTCTCCGCGAATCCAAACTTGAAGATTTTTCAAGAGTTAGTACTGATACCATATTAGTTTCTACTATTCACAAGGCAAAAGGAAAAGAATTTGATAATGTTTTTGTAATGCTTAATAATTTTATTGTTTCCGAGGAAAACAAAAGAAAATTATATGTAGCCCTAACTCGTGCAAAGTCTAATTTAATTGTTCATCTTAATTCTGACGTCCTAGATAATATAAAATCTGAAAATTTCACATATAAAATCGACAATATTTCTTATGGTGAGCCGGAAGTAATTGTTTTAGAGGCATCACACAAAGATGTTTGGTTGGATTCCTTTGCCTTTAAAAACAATCAAAATCATGTCAAAAACTTACAAAGCGGAGAAGAAATATTTTATAAAAATGGAGCATGTTATAATAATACGGGTAAAGAGTTATTTAAATTTTCCAAGTCATTTATTTCCAAAATAGAACAAATGGAACATAATGGATACCATGTCGATCGAATATATATTGATTTTATTGTTTATTGGTTTCAAGATAGTTCCAGTCAGGAAATACAAATTGTCTTACCGAATGTCTATTTCAAGAAAAATTCATAATTTGATTTCATCTCTATTTCACCCCTATTTTATTTATATTTGTCAATAATTACAAAATTTTTTATCATGAGAATTTTCGACAAACTCAAACAGATGTTTAAGCCCGCCCAACAAAAAGCTGCCGAACTGGCTGCCGAGGCGCAGGAAAAAATCAATGAGCTGGGTGAAAACCTGGAAGAACAAATGAAAGATTTGAAGGAGGATGCCACCGAAACTTTCGAAAAGGTCAAACAAGCGGCCGAAGAAAAAATTAAAGATTTTAAGGAAGAATACGGCGATGATATTGAAAATATCAAGCAAAAGGCGAAAGCGGTTGGCGAGCAAGTTTCCGAAAAGGTCAGTGAACTTTCCGAAAAGGCCGAAGCCAAAATCAATGAACTGAAAGAAGAATACGCCGACGACATCGAAAACATCAAACAAAAGGCCAAGGAATTTACCGAAAAGGCCACGGACAAAGCCCGCGAACTATCCGAAAAAGCCGAAGAAAAAATCAAGGACATAAAAGAAGACCTGGCCGGAAATGATGCCGGAGAAATCAAAGACTCCGGTGAAGAGCAGTCCGGTAGCGAGGATAAAAAAGATAAAGCCTAGAATGTATTAAACTTTACCCTAATTCGAAAAACCCGGACTATCCAAGTTAATGCAAATTTTTTAAACTCCCTTTCCGTAAGTGTAGGTAAACTGACTAAAAAGGGCAAATACGATGTATCAATTGTCAAATGCATAACTAACCTTTGTGTAGTGCCGTAATCCCCGCCAGCAGTTCTTTACGGAAATAAATCAACATCAATATCAGATATCCCGCATTGGCCCATACATAGGCCTCCATCACGCCCGTAAGTCCTCGAACGGGCATAAACAGATTAACCAAGCCGGTGTAGAGCAACCAATAGCCCACCTCGGAAACCACAAAATGCCAACTGAGCGCTTTGGCCCACATCCGGTAGGCCAATAGCAACGAAAACACTCGGATGGCATCACCGGCGATTTGCCAGGCATACAACGCATTGATGGGCATATAATCCTCGGCAAAAACCAAAAGCGTTATCCACCGGCGTAGGAAATACACCAAAACAAAACCGGCAAAAATCCAAACATAAAAATGCCGTAGCATGTGCCGGATTTCGTTTATCCACTCGGCGTTATTGACTAAGCGGGTAAGTCGCGGGAAATAGTAAACCGAAAACACCGGCGCTATGAAAACAAAGTAGAAAGTCGAAATTTTACGAATGGCATCCCAATAGCCGGCGGTGTAGGCACCATCGGGACCGAATTGGGTAATGATGGCATTTCGGATATAGAGCGAAAAAAACGGACGCATTACAGCCACGGTAAGCGCCATGGCCAAGTATGGGGCAAGACGTTTGATAAATCCGTCGAAGCGTTCGTTTCCGTTTTGTAAAGGAGCCACCAACAACCGCCGGTCGTAGGGGCTGAGCACAAGTAACGAAAGCCCAAAACTAACCACCGGAGTAAGCACCACGGCCCATAATGCGCCTTGCAACTGCCACATCGAGGCCAAGAAAATCATCAAAACGAATCCGGTAGCATGAATCATTACATTAATGACACTAAGTCGCCGGTATTTTTCCAGTCCGTTCAACACGGCCGTGAGCAACATTTGGTAGGCATACACAGGCGAGAACAAGGCCATTACACGCACCAGCGAAGTGTGGCTGTGCGTGCCAAACAAATAATGCGAAACCTGCGGAGCCAAAAAGAATATGAAAAGGCCCAACAAAATGGAAATATACAAAATCATCCTTCCCGAACGTAGCAAAAATGAACGTAGGCGGCTATCGCGCTTGCGATAAAGGGCCGTGTAGCGCGTAACGGCCTCGCTAATGCCCAGGGTTGCAAAGCCCTGCAAGCCTTGAATGGCATTGAGAATTTGCGAAGTTAGTGCCGTGCCGGCCGGCCCGAGCCAAAGTGCAATGATTTTGTTGGTGCCAAAAGTGAAAAGCAAGCGCATCAATCCGGCTCCCGTGTTGAACGAGATAACACGAAAAAGCTCGATGCGTTTCCAGTAACGGCGTAATTTGTTCAAAACACTAGGGTTTAAAAGCGTTTACCGCTTCGATGATCCTGTTTTGCTCATCAGCGGACAAATAAGGGTCCACAGGCAAGCTCAGGATTTCCCGGTGAATACGCTCGGTTACCGGGAAATCACCATGCAAAAATCCGGCCAAAGCCGCTTGGCGATGGGGCGGAACGGGGTAGTGAACCAGGGTTTGAATTCCGTGCTGCTTCAATGATTGTTGTAGCGCATTGCGATGCTTGGTGAGAATAACAAATTGGTGATACACGTGCGACCCGTCGAAAACAGGCAGGGGAATTTGTACCTGGGCATTGTTGATGTTTTCGGCATAGCGGCGGGCAATGCGGATACGCCGTTCATTCAATTCATCCAAATCTTTCAGTTTTTCTTCCAAAAAGGCCGCTTGCAGGGCATCCAACCGGGCATTGAGGCCAGTGTAACGGCTGTTGTATTTTTCTTCCTGACCATAATTGCGTAAAATTTTTATCAAGCGGGCAATTTCGGTATCATTGGTGGTAACGGCGCCTCCGTCGCCCAGTGCGCCCAAGTTTTTGGTGGGATAAAAACTCCATGCGGCTGCATCGCCCAGGTTGCCGGCCTTTCCGGCAGAACCCCGGGCGCCGTGGGCCTGGGCCGCATCTTCGATAAGGAGAATGTTTCGCCGGCGGCAAATGTCCAGCACTTGCTCGTCCACAGCCAGCCGTCCGTAAAGGTGAACGGCAATTACGGCCCGTATGTCTGTGTGTTGTTCAATGGCACGGGCGGGCAGGTTGAGCGTTTGCGGGTCGGGTTCGGCGGCCACGGGAACCAGTCCGGCACGGACAACCGGCAGGATGGTGGCTATGTAGGTATTGGCCGGCACCAATATGCGGTCGCCTTCCCGTAAACGGCCGGTGAGTTTGTAGGCCTCCAAAATCAAAAACAGCGCATCCGAACCGTTGGACACGCCTACGGCGTGGGAAGCGCCGGTGTAATCGGCCCATTTTTTTTCGAAACGCTCGACCAAATTGCCCAGCACAAAGGCCCTGCGTTCGACCAAATCGTCCAAGCGTGCAAGGAAGCGTTCCTTGTAGGGGCGGTTCAAACGGTTGAGGTCCAAAAACGGAATCATAGGCCGGGCGCTTCAAAGTTTTGAACGGCGAATTTCCAGCTATATTGTGCGTGTGGACAAGCTCCGAAGGATTGTTTCCAGTAGATGAGCGTATCATTCGGGCTGCCGTCGGGCAGCAGGGCGGTGCCCAAATCGATGAAACGGACTTGCGGATAGAACCGCTCGATAATGTGCCAGGTGAGCGCATCGATGGCGGGACGAAGCGGAGTTTCGGTGCGGCCGGCCAGGTATTGGAAACGTAGCACATGCCGGTTTTTGTAGAGCACGGCTCCGGCCAGCAGTTCGTCGTTGCGGCGGGTGGTGAAAAGCAGAATTTGCCCGGGGAAACGCCGGCGTAGCAAAACCATTTCGTTCAAGGAATGCACGGGCTTGGCACCGTGTCGTTTTTCCAATGAATTTTGCAGCAAATCCCAAAAGCCCGGCCAATCGTCCGAAGGGCCGGTTTGCAGGTTCATTTTGGCGGCTTTGCGCAGCGAGCGCCGCCGGTCGGAATTGCAAAGTTCGTCCTTGGGACGTGCCGTGTCGATAACCCAGAAATCTTTGGACGAAATCATTTGTCCGAAATTTTCGTAGGTGCGGCGAAGGGCTTCGGTGTGCCAGCGGTAATAAAAAATCGGTATTTCGTCCAAAAAAAGTCCGCGGATTTCCTTGCGGGCCAAAAAATCCAAGAGTTGTTTCCACAAATCACCGAGCACAGGCAGGCGTAAAGGCCGTCCGAGGATCAATCCGCCGTAGGTGAGTCCGCGGTGGGAATACAAAATGTCGCCTTCCCTGTGGGCGGACAGGAGTGCAACGGGTTCGTTGCCCGTGTAAATGATAAGCGAAAAATCGCGGAACCTGCCGGAATGGTAATCCATATAGTTGCGTTGGAGCAAAAAACTGCCGTTGATGCTACGCATCAAAGTGCGGTCCCAAAGGTCCCGGTTGGCGGGTTGATATTTTTCGATGCGGAAATTCAATCGATGTGTTTTATTTCTTCTAACGGAACAATGAAGGGTTTCGTATTCCGTTGCCTAAAAATATGGATTTTTCCGTTGCGAATATCTGCCAAAACCCATCCGGAATATTGATGACCGTTGCGGGTGATGATACGGTTTTTCGGCCCTTTGAAAGACCAAAAATCGAAATAGGTTTGCCGGATGGCAACCGGCCCTTGGGCCCAAAGCGCAAAATAATGCCGGATAATCCGGTGTGGCCAATCCAAGGGGTCGGTTTGATGGCCGGTGAGTGCCTTTATCGAAGTGGCATTCAAGCCGGTGGGGAAATCCGTTTGATTCACATTCAGGCCTATGCCCACCACGGCCAGACGAACGTTATTTTGTTCGATACGCGTATTGACCAGTACACCGGCGATTTTGCGCCCGTCCGCCAGTAGATCGTTGGGCCATTTGATGGCGACCGGAATGTTTTGGGCCTGTAAGCTCAATGCCACAGCTGCCGCTGCCGCCTGGTTGAGCAGATAAGCGTCATTGGTAGTCACAGCCGGACGGTGTACAAAGGAAAAAAGCGCATTTTGGCCCTCCCGGGCGTGCCATATTTTGTTTCCGCGGCCGTGACCATGGGTTTGCACGGCAGCCGCCAGGCCGTTTCCGTCGGGCAGGGTGTGGTGGGATTCCAAAAGTTTGAGCAGTTCGTCCTGGGTGGACGAAATACGCTGGAAATAGCAGAGCATAGCCGGGTTTGTAGGGACAAAAATAGGGAAATGGAGGAGAATGGGGGGGGGGGAGTTAGCATTTATGAATTCTTATATAGAACATTCCTAAGTAAGAATGAAGATACTACACAGGCTAAATCCTATTTTGATGTGCTAAGTGAAATAAATTTTGGTAAGAAAGAGGAAGAAATTGACATTACTGGCGCCATAATTGGTATTGATAAAAGGTTGTAGGTTTCGATTCAAAATTTCGTCATCAATGGCCGTTTGTAGGCCTAAGTTTTTCTGCTCGAAAATAGGAACCGGTATTTCCTTTACCCTTCCCTGTTCGATAACCCACAAATTATGCTGTTTTAGTGTCCCGTCCTTTTGAGCTTGGGTAAATCCACTTAATACCTCTTTATACCAACGATGCAGTTTTTTGGAGTTCATTCCTAAAACATGGGCCACAAGGCCAATATTGACAGGTTTAGACTCTACCAATTTCTTTTAAAAAAGCACCAAATTCTTTGGTGGCCTTCATTCCTTTGGGATTAAACGAATAATTATTGTAATAGCTTTGTTTACCTCCTTTTAGCTTCCAACGACGACGTTTGAGCAATAGGAAAACCTCCTTGCCTTGGGTTGGGAAAGTTAGAAGTTCCAAAGGGTTCATAAATCCATCCAGAACGCATTCGCCTTTTCCTTTGATGGGTTCGGGACAATGCTCAGGGTCGTTTTTTTCAATCAGGTGGATACGAATGACTCCACTGACTTCTTCCCAATGATCGTATTCAAAGTGTTCCAAAATGTATTCGGGAACCAACAATTTTGCTAATGACTTTTCCATCTCTTTTTTTCTACAAATATAACCCCAGCGCATCAAAATGAGAATTAGCCCAAAATTATAGTTGAAAAATTGCCCAAAACTCGATATCTTTGTAAAAAAGGGCAAAATTTTCTCTAATCGAGGGGCTTAAAAAACTTTTACATGAAAATTCTCCACACCGCCGATTGGCACTTAGGGCACCGCTTGCACGAAAACTCCCAGGAAAAAGAACAGCAACATTTTCTTAAATGGCTAAAACAACTTATAATCGACCATCAAATCGATTTATTGCTGGTTGCCGGAGATATCTTTGATTCGGGTTTTCCATCGACACAAACCCAAAAAATGTATTACGATTTTTTGGTAGATCTATTTAAAACAACTACATGTAGTTCGGCAATCATAACCGGCGGCAATCATGATAGTCCAGGCACCCTTAATGCCACTCAAAACCTGCTGGATGCCCTATCGATCAAAGTAGTGGGCAAATCCACCGGTAATCCGGAAGATGAGGTTTTTTTATTGGATATAAAGGGCGAAAAACTTATGGTGGCCGCCGTGCCTTATTTACGCGATCAAGATATCCGGCGAGCTGTGGCTGGCGAAAGCTACGACGACCTGACCGAACGTTATAAACGGGCGTTGATCAAGCATTACCACGAAGTGGCCAATTACTGTTTGGCTACAAACCGCCACAATGCACCTATAATTGCAATGGGGCATTTGTTTGCCGTGGGTGGGAGCCTGTCGGGAAGTGAACAAAATATCTATGTGGGAAATTTAGGGCATATCGGAGCCAACGACTTCCCCAAAATATTTGATTATATCGCATTAGGGCATTTGCACAGGGCGCAGCTGGTGGGAGGAAACGAACGAATCCGTTATTCTGGCTCACCTTATATCCTTAGTTTTGGTGAAATTCATTATCCCAAGCAGGTAATTGAAATAACCATAAGCAACAATATCATTCAATCAATAGATCAAATCGAAATACCCCGTTTTAGGGAAATTTATTCTTTGACCGGCACCAAAAAAGAAGTTTTGGCTCAATTTGATTTGGTTACTTCCAATGAATATGGACTTACCCCATGGGTAGAAATTATTTTAGACGAAACCGAAGCAGTAGTAACCGACGATTTGAAGGACGAAGCCGCAAAACGTGGGTTCGAAATTCTTAAAATCAGTCTGAAAAATTTCGACCGAAAGCTTATCGGGCTCGAAGATCAATTCCAACAATCGCCCGATGTTAAAGAATTGGACCCCGTGGAAGTTTTCCGGCTCAAATGCCAGGAACAACACATTGATTTGGACAAGCGGCCTCAACTTTTGGATGCCTATATGGAGATTCTGCATCAGGTAAAAAAACAATAATGCCGCCATGAGAATTTTGAAAATTGAATTGCAAAATATTAATTCATTAAAATCTGACCGGCCTGTGGTTATTGATTTCGAAAGCGAAATTTTCAAAGATGTGGGACTTTTTGCCATTACAGGACCCACAGGTTCGGGTAAAACTACCCTATTGGACGCCATCACCATTGCCCTGTATCATAATGTGCCCCGTTTTAAAAAAACCAAAGGAAGTTTGTCCGATGTGGTAAGTCATGGGGCAAATGAAGCCTTTTGCCGGATTACTTTCGAAAGCAACGGTAACGTTTACGAAGCATATTGGGGTATACGTTTAACCACCAAAACCGGAAAAAAACTCAAAGAACCCAAAGAAGAAGTAAGCTTGAAAAATTTGAGCACTGGTATAATACTGGCCTCTAAAAAAACGGAACTGCTCAAAAAGGTGGAAAAAATTACCCAACTAAACTACGAACAATTTCTTCGTTCGGTAATGTTGGCCCAGGGAGAATTTGCCGCTTTCCTTACAGCCAAAGCTTCGGAAAAAGGAAAACTACTGGAACAAATAACTGGCGAAGAAATCTATAAACGAATAGGCGAACTTATTTTGGCTCGCCGAAACCAAGAAGAACAAAAACTACACAAATTACAAGATTCTCTAAACCGGAACGACCTGTTATCCGAAGACGAAAAACGGGAACTTCAAATCAAAGCAAAACAAATCGAAAACCAAATTAATGACCTGGATAAACAATTGAACCACTTGCGTAAAATCGAAAATTGGTACCACAAATATAACGATCTACGTAACCGACAAACACTTATCCAAAAGGAAGAAAAAGAATTTGAATTGTTAAAAAAATCCAACCAGCAAAAATTGGCTGCTTTGGAACGCCATATCCTTGCCGAACCTTTCAAATCGTCATTGGAACAACTGAAAAGACTTGAATCGGAGAAACTAAACAAAACCAAACACAAAAAACAAGTCCAAAAAGAACTAAACGAACTTAGCCCACATATCAACGAACTTAAACAAAAGAAAATTCAAATAGACAAACAATTCGACGAATCCAAAAAAATATTCGAACAATGGTTACCCCTTTTTGATCAACTAACACGGCTGGAAACCGAACTTAAAACCCATGAAACCGAACAACATAAAATCAACAAACAAAAAAATGAAATCCAAAATGAAATCCAACAATTAAACCAAACAAAAAACCATTTGATAAATCAATTAAAACAATTGGAACAAGAATCAAATAGGCTCCAAACTTTTGTAAAAAAACACGCCCAAATGGAACAAGTCAATGAATTATTGACACAATGGACCCAAAATATCACCGAGCTAAAAACCACCCGGAACCATCTGGAACAAGAAAAAAAACACTATGACCAAAAACATCATAATCTAATAAAAACCGTAAACGAACTTCAAAATTTAGAACAGCAAGTCATAGCAAAAAAAAACCAACTAAAACATATCAAAACTTCTTTATCTGGATTAGAAGAAGAACTTAAATCGCAGGATTTAACCAAAATAATCAAACAAAAAGACAGCCTCCAAAATTCGGTTGAAAAATGGAAAAAACTAACAGAACTTGCTCAAAATTATAAAGACAATCACACCAAAATACATAACCTAGAACAAAAAAAGAACCAATTAGCGCAACAAATTTCCCACTCACAAAACCAATTGGAGGAACTAAACATAAAAATCGAAAACCAAAAACGTGCTGTTGACGATGCCCGTAAAATTTTGGAACTTCAAAAAAGCATAAAAAACTACGAAGAAGAACGAAAACGCTTGGTGCCCGGTCAAGCTTGTCCACTATGCGGTTCAACCCATCACCCTTTTGCCCAACACCTGCCAAAGCCCGAAATTTCGGAGGCCGAAACCAAACTTCAACAACGACAAAAAGTCTTGGATCAACTCATCAATCAAAAAAACGAAATAGAAAAACAAATACATGGCTGGAATATCGAACTCAAAAATGTTCAGAATGAACTATCGGAACTGAAAACACTTCAACAAAAAACACTATCCCAAGCCCATAATCTGCAACCTAATATCAACCTTACCGAACCAAAATTTATCGAGGATCAATACCACCAAGCTTTAAAACAACTAAAAGAATTTGACAATGTTGTAGACCAAATACGAAAAAAGGAAGAAGAAAAAAAGCGTCTGCAAAAATCGTTGGAAACGCAAAAAGAACTATTACACCAATTGGAAAAAAAACTTGAAACGCTACGCCAAAAGCAACAGCTTTATGTTTCTGAACTTAACGAAACAAAACAAAACATCGACCATTTACACCAAAAACTACAAACAATCGAAAACAATCTACGTCCCGGTTTGCAAAAGTTTGGCTATCCCCTGCCCGAACCTGGTCAATATGACAATTTTATTGAAACGATTAAAAAAAATGTTTCGACCTATTTTGAAAACAAAGAAAAATTGGCCGAGAAGCAAAATAAAATTGAAAAAATTAATCTGGAAAAAATCAATGCCGAAAAACAATTGAACCAAAAGCAAAACCTAATCCAAAAACTAAATGAACAAATTCAAGAAATTGAACTCAAAATCCAAAACACAAAAAATCAACGTGCTCAAATTTTGGCATGGGATATTTCTATTAAACAAAAAAGAAACGAACTTACCTATAAACTAGATCAGCTTGAAAAAAATAAACACGAAATACAATCCCAACTTGAAAATCTCCTACGTAAGAAGCAACAAAATGAAATTATATTAAAAAACTTGGAAAACGATATTCAACGCCTGGATGAACAGATTCATCAACTCCGGGAATCTTTACACCAGGAAATCCAAAAAACTCCATTCGGCACCATCGAGGCATTAGGTCAAGCATTGCTTCCTGACAAGGTCAAACAAGAGTACCAAAACATCAAAAAACAAATCGAAAATAAGAGCATTCAGATTCAGACACTCAAAACCAACGTCCAGAATTTGCTCAAACAACATATGAATCAAAAAACCTTTGAAATGAGCCAGGATGAACTTACCGAACAATTACTTTCACTTGAAAAACAAAAAAAACAATTATCGAGCGAACAAGGTGAAATACGTGAAAAATTTCGCATGGACGAAGTCATTCGAAAACGAAACGACGACATCGTCCAAAAAATCGAACAACAAAAAAAAGTGTACGAACTATGGCAAGAACTCTATAAAATTATAGGTGGCTCACAGGAAGCCTTCAACATATACGTCCAAAGGCTGACACTCAAACAACTACTGGTTTTGGCCAATAGACATCTACTGCGTTTAAACGAACGGTACTCGTTAAAAATGCCCGAAACCTACACCAAAGGGCAAGAATTGAACTTTTATTTGGTGGATCATTATCAAACGGGTCGCTTACGCCCGGTAGAAACTGCAAGCGGAGGGGAAAAATTTATTATTAGCTTGGCTTTGGCCTTGGGTTTATCCGATTTGGCCAGCAAAAATGTGCGCATCGACTCGTTGTTTATCGACGAAGGATTTGGCACCTTGGACAATCAGGCACTGGAAATGGTTATTTCCAGCCTTGAAAGCCTTCAATCGCAAGGGAAAATGATTGGAATCATTTCACACGTAGAAGCACTGAAAGAACGCATTCATCGTCAAATCCGTCTGATCAAAAAAAACAATGGTGTCAGCAAAGTGGAAATTATTTAAACCCGTAACCTTTTTGTCCGCGAAAAAAGATTTTGACACCTTTGACCATACATGTTTTCACTTTTCAAAATTCGAACGAACGTATTAAAACGTATATTTGCATAAAAATCACGGCAAGGATGGCACTATTCAGTTATACCGAAAAAAAAGATACGCGCTCGGGGTTCGGCGATGCGCTGCTGGCATTGGGACGTGAAGACGAACGCATTGTGGCCCTTACGGCCGATGTGGCCGGCTCGGTCAAAATGACGGCCTTTGCACGGGAATTTCCCGAACGTTTCTTCGATACGGGCATCCAGGAAGCCAATATGATGGGAATGGCCGCAGGTTTTACGCTGGAAGGTAAAATCCCTTTTGCTTCGACCTTTGCCGAATTTGCCACCGGCCGCGTCTATGACCAAATTCGCCAAGCCGTGGCCTATTCCGAGACCAACGTAAAAATTGCCGCATCGCATGCCGGACTCACCGTTGGTGAAGACGGGGCCACGCACCAGGCCTTGGAAGACATCGGTATGATGAAAATGCTGCCGGGGATGACCGTGATCAACACTTGTGATTACAACCAAACCTACAACGCCACCCTGGCCGTGGCACGACACCAGGGGCCCGTTTATTTGCGTTTCGGTCGGCCCAAAGTGCCTAATTTTACGCCCAAAGATATGCCGTTCGAAATAGGCAAGGGCTGGTTGATGCAGGAAGGCACCGACGTGAGCATCATCGCCACCGGACATTTGGTGTGGGAAGCCGTGCAAGCCGTGGAACGTTTGGCCGGCGAAGGTATCAGTGCCGAGCTGATCAATATCCATACAATAAAGCCCTTGGATGATGAACTGATTTTGGCATCCGCCCGCAAAACCGGCGCCGTGGTTACGGCCGAGGAACACAGCATATTGGGCGGGCTGGGCGAAAGCGTGGCCCGCTTGCTAGCCCTGCACCATCCCGTTCCGCAGGAATTTGTGGCCGTCCAAGACCAATTCGGTCAGTCGGGCAAAGACTTTGAACTGATGAAACTTTACGGCCTGGATGCAGCGCATATTGTAGCGGCGGCGAAGAAGGCCGTGGGGAGGAAGTGTAGTTAATAGTTACTAATTTGGGTTTCGCTTAAAATTATTTTAGCACATTCTCCATTATTACGCAATATAAAAGAGTGATTTTCAAACTGGATTTTTATATCGAATTTTTTTAAGATGAACTCCCCGTGGTTATTTTTAACTTTCAAACCTCCGACGTCTTCATCTTGAATATCAACCAATACTCTGTATGGTTCTTCATTATTAATCAATAATTCAATGATACCGTCAATGATTTTATACTTAAAATGAAAATTATTCCATTTAAAATTACCGATTTTTGTTACAAGGTATATATTTTTTTTACAACCAAACCATTCTTTTTTCTTTTCTTCTAATTCTTTCCTGTATTTATTCCTTGTTTCAGCATCAGTTGTAATTGAAATATGATTTTCTTTATATTCCAACCACTTTCTTTTGAATTTATCCACTCCATCCACATCATTAAAGCGTCCTATTAAAACTTCCATGACTTTTAATCTTTCTACATACTTATCATATACATCTTCCAAAAGATTCTCAACAAAAGAATTCGCAAGAACATAGTCATCTTCAAATAACTCTCCTAATAATTCACCTGCTTTACTATTTGATTTGAAATCAGGAAAATAGTTTTTAAGTTTTTTCTTATCAAAATGCTTACAAGTATCTTTCAATTTATCCTGTTGAGAAAATATTTGAATAATTTTTTTCCTGAAATTATTAATATCCGATTGGTATATTAAATAGTTTACGCCTCCTTCGTCACAAATATTTTTCACGGCTTCGACTGCTAATACAGAAAGGTAATTTCGAAAATGATTATTTTGTAGTTCATTTTTAATATTATCATATTCTTGTTTTATTGCATAATATCCATTCGAGTATTCTTTAATGATAGAAGGGATAGACCAGGAGGAATTTGTTTTATTCAATGCCCTATTGATTGCATCAAAAAAGCATATTCTCTTGTAAATATCATTATTATAATCAGCTAATTTTTCTTTAAATATTTCATTTAACAAAAAATATTCTAACGAAACATCATAATTGTTCCTACAATATGGCCCATCGGACAATAATTCCGTAATTATCTCCCTGATTACATCTCTTTTAATGCTGTGGTCATTGAACTTAGTATAAATTTTAGAAATGATGCTAACATCATTCTTATTCTTTCTTTTCATTATTTTTAAAGCAGCGGATAAAACCAACTTTAAAATATTATCTTTTATCAGGTTGTTTTGGTATTCATTGAAAATGTCAAGAATTTTTTGGTATTCTTTTTTTCCATAATAGCCAGGAATCTGTAATGGCGGAAAGTTTTTATTACTCTTTATTACTACATCGTAGTATAGTTCAGTATTTTTAAAGTCTTTTTCCAGCAAACTTTCTGCTTTCTTTAAAAAATATTCAATTCCATCTTTTCTATATAATTCATACAACCTTTTTGCTAATTTAAATCTTAAATTACGGGCACGCTCTTTGATTCCCTGGTATTCTTTTAAAGATTCTAAAAAATTCAAAAAGTATATTATTGAATCTACTGCGTCCGTAGATAGTTCTCTATACTCATTTGTTAGTATACTTTCAAACGTTTTTATAAACTCATCCAAAATAATGCCCGAACGTAAAATCTCTGTGCTTACTGCATCGCGATGATTTATAATTTCTTTGACATTTTTATTATGGAAAAAAAGTAATAATTCTTTTTTTCCTATATCCATTTTAATGGCATTATTTACCAACAAGTTGTATGCTCTATCAAATTCACCGGCATTAAAGTAACATTCAACCGCCTCCATATAATTTTTGACATTATTTTCAAAGATTTGAGCCGCTTCTTTGTAATACCGTTTAATATCACCCAATTCGTCTGCTCCTTCTGCTCTAAATTTAAGTGCATATGCCTTTGTTCTGTGTTTGGCTACCTTAATATTTAATTTACCATACAAAGAGGAAGCATCTTCTAAATTTTTATAATCATTTTTATCCATTCCTTCTTTTTCAAATTGTTGTGCCAAATCTAATTCATTCTGTCCTTCCAGTTTTGTTATATCATCTTCTTTTCCGTATTCATCCACAGCATTACTCCACTTTGAATCAGTTATTTTTAATTCATTTATCTTTTCCCAAACTTCGTTAGCCGTTTCGTTGTTTTCAGTTATGTATAGTTTTTTCTTTGCCCTGGTTATTGCCACATAAAGATTATTCAAAATGTACTCTAACATTAATCTATCCGTTTCTGTTAATGCTTCGCTTTCCAAAAATTTTTTAATAACCAACCTTTGATTTTCTTCTAAATCACTTAGCAAGTTAAAAAGAATAACACTTTCATATTCTGAACCTTTCGCATCAAAAACCGTATAAAAAAATTGTTTATTAACATATGTATCTTTTGGGAACGTAATATAAACAAATCCCCACTGCTTATTTTTTCTTAACACATCCGGATCTAAGTTATTGATTTTATAAGGTCTGGTTCCTTCATTATCTTCGAACCAAGGTTTTTGGGGGCCTTTAATTTCTTCGTTACCTAATTTCCGCCTAATATATTGTATTCTATTGGAAAAATTGTTAATCTTTACCGTATTACGATAGTTATACGAGAGATTTTTTATTTCAAGGCTTATCGGCTTATTAAAAATTTCTTTGATTTTTTCATTATAAGTATCTTTAACTCTTTCCCACCTGAAACCGGTTGGATTGACAGTTTGTAACGGATCGCCCGCAAATATCACAGGAAATGCATCGAAACTTGGATTCAATTCAAATTTATTATATGGCAACAAAGATAAAATAAATTCTATTTCTACCTTAGTATAATCCTGAGCTTCGTCATTAAAAACAAATGCATATTGTGGCAATTCTACATTTTCTTTCTGTATATGTTTTATAAGTGATATTTCATCCCAATATCCATTTTCTTTGTATAAATTTTTAGCCCATTTCTTCCAAATTTTCTCATATATTTCTTTAAAAACACTCTGATCTATCATTTTGGATTTTTCCGGGATGTCTTGATAATCTTGTGGTGTTAATTCACCTTCAATATTATAGCCCCTTATATAACTTCTTATTACAAACCAGGCAAGTTCCGCTGGTATATCATTAGCTCGATAATTCCTTCTAAATATTGTTTTAAATCTATTAAATGATAAGTATTTGTCATCCAAATACCTTATTTCCTTTTTTTCTAGCAAGCTTCTCAAAAATGTTTTAAATGTCGAGAAAAACGGTTCAATAAAATTACTGATATCCCCCGGGATTATTTCTCTTTCACGGTTCTCTAAATATTTATGGTGAGCTTTTAATATATTCGTTATGTCCTTTTTTGTGTTTTTTAGCAATTTATCGCTGTATGTCAAGAAAATACCACCAAAAATTTCATTGTTATAGCCATTAATGAAATTACTAAAATTCTCATCGATATATTTCTGAAAATAAGTTCTTGCCGTCTCTACAAATTTGTAAATAAAGGATGTAAACAAATAATAAAGC
>JALWYR010000063.1 GCA_027003085.1 Flavobacteriales bacterium | reverse complement strand
TGGCCTTGGTCTCGGCCCCCGAAAGCCGCAGGTTCCCGGAGCCGGCGGAGAAGACCGCAGCCGCCCGAGCGTAGCAAAGGCGGCAAAGGGCTTCGGAGCCTGCGCAGCAAGACTAGGGGCGCCGGCGCCGCGCCGAAGGCGCGGGCCGGCGGCGCAAAAAAAATAGGAGCACCATTTGGTGGCCGTGACTTTAAAAAACATTCCAGTTTGTTCAAATCAATGTGTCCCAATCTATCGCGCCGCCGGTAGCGGAGCTCCGCTCCGCCGCCGGCGCCCCGACGGCTTGTAGAGCCCCGGAGCGCCCGAAGGGCGCGGAGGGCCACAAAGTCGAAAAATCTTATCAATCGGTAACGGTAATACCTAATGAAATTAATGCAGATTTCGTATCTTGGAAACGGAAAAAATACACTAAGTATGGAACTGCCCTACGCCGAGCCCTATAAAATCAAAACCGTCGAAAAAATTCATCGCAGCACCCGGGAACAACGCGAACAATGGATACGCGAGGCCAAATACAACCTGTTCAAACTCAAAAGCAGCCAAGTGTTTATCGACCTGCTCACCGACAGCGGAACCGGCGCAATGAGCGACGAGCAATGGGCCGAAATGATGCGTGGCGACGAATCCTATGCCGGCTCACGCTCCTACGAACTGCTGCGCGATACGGTGGAACGCATCACGGGCTATCCGCACCTGATACCCACCCATCAGGGGCGGGGCGCCGAAAATGTGTTGTTTTCGGCCTTGGTCAAAGAAGGGGATCTGATTCCCGGCAATATGCACTTTGACACCACCAAAGCCCATATCGAATTCCGCAAAGGCATCCCTGTGGATTGCACTATCGACGAGGCCTACGACACCGAACATTATCATCCGTTTAAGGGTAATGTGGATTTGAATAAGTTGGAAAAGGTGTTGAAGGAAAATCCGCGCGAAAAAATTCCATTCGTCATTCTGACCGTTACGTGCAATACGGCCGGCGGGCAACCCGTAAGCATGGAAAACATTCGTCAGGTATCGGCTTTGTGCCGCAAATACGGTGTTCCGCTTTATTTTGATGCCGCACGCTTTGCCGAAAATGCCTATTTTATCAAAAAACGCGAGCGTGCCTACAAGGACAAGAGTATCAAGGAAATTGTGCGCGAAATGTTCGACTACGGCGACGGTATGCTGATGAGCGCCAAAAAAGACGGCTTGGTCAATATCGGCGGTTTTATTGCCTTGCGCGACCTGGAAACATATCGGAAGGCCATAGTTTATTCCATACTTTTCGAAGGTTTTATCACCTACGGCGGCATGGCCGGACGCGATATGGGCGCCTTGGCTGTGGGTTTGGATGAGGCCACGGAGTTCGATTACTTGGAAAGCCGTGTGGAACAAGTGCATTACTTGGGCCGGCGGTTGATGGAATTGGATGTGCCGGTGCAGCAGCCCATCGGCGGGCATGCCATTTACTTGGATGCCAACCGCTTTGTGCCCACCATCCCGCGCGAACAATTCCGCGCCCAGGCCTTGGCGGTGGAATTATATATCGTGGGCGGCGTGCGCGGTGTGGAAATCGGAACCATCATGGCCGACCGCGACCCTGTAACGCGCAAAAACCGTTATCCTAAATTGGAATTGGTCCGGCTGGCAATTCCGCGCCGGGTCTATACCGATAACCACATGAACTATGTGGCCGGTGTGCTCAAACAAATTTATGACACGCGCCATGAGGCCAAGACAGGATACCGCATTGTTTACGAACCGCCCATTTTGCGGCATTTTACGGTGGAATTGGAAAAAATATAACCGGCCGATTTTGTATAGCTTTGCCGCATGAAACAACGACCCGCATACCGCCGCCCCCAAACCAAGGGCGCCAAAGGCCGGAAAATCACCTATGTGATGGCGGTGTTTTTCGGACTGCTTGGTCTGTTTGTCATTGGTAAAGGATGGCGCGACATGCAACGCCGCATCAAGGATTTCACCTATTTCGACCGGATTTGGGAACCCAAGCGCGACACTTTGTTTAACGATGGTAAAGGCAACACATTCAGGGTCAGGGCGGGTAGCGTTTGGCGCGGTCAAAGCCGGC
>JALWYR010000062.1 GCA_027003085.1 Flavobacteriales bacterium | reverse complement strand
TGGAGCAATTGCCCGCCGGTAGCGGCGACGAACGTCCGGGCCTGGTTCACCGGATCGACAAAGACACTACCGGACTGCTTGTGGTGGCCAAAAACGAACAGGCCATGTATAAATTGGCCAAACAATTTGCCGAAAAATCCACCGAACGGCGCTACATCGCCCTGGTGTGGGGCGAACTCCCGGACGACTCCGGAACCATAACGGGCCACATAGGCCGGCACCCCAAGGAGCGTATCAAAATGCACGTTTTCCCCGACGGCAGCCAGGGCAAGCCCTCGGTTACCCACTACCGTGTTTTGGAGCGTTTCGGCTACGTTACCCTGGTGGAAGTAAAGCTCGAAACAGGACGCTCACATCAAATACGCGTTCATTTTGCCCATAGCGGTCATCCCTTGTTCGGCGACCCGGTGTATGGCGGAAACCGCATTGTCAAGGGCTTGGCAAGCGGCAAATACCGCCAATTTGTGGAAAATTCCTTCAAGATTCTGCCCCGCCAGGCCTTGCATGCCAAAACATTGGGATTCCGCCATCCGGCCACAGGTGAATTTATGCGATTCGACTCCGAACTTCCTGAGGACATGCAACAGGTCATCGAACGCTGGCGGCGTTACATTGCAGGGCGGAAGGAAACATAATCAAAAAAGGTTCGACAATGAAACCGCCGAACCTTTCCGCATCAAAAAAATGATGGTTCTCCCTACGAAAAATATATGGACTTTTTCGTTGATTTTTTATTAATACGTCGCCGCAGCCGAACTACCATACAATGCGCCATACAGGACAATTAAGCAACCTGCCCCGACAATTCCTCCGCCGATACATCCGTAAAGTGAATTGAGGGTTTGATCTCGGTCATTGGTAATTAGATATACCACCAAAATACCAACCAGTCCGCAACCTACACCAAGAATTCCAAGTAGAATAGTTCCACCGGCCGTAAAGGCGAAGTTCCCCCAAAAGGCCCAACTTTTCAAGGTGTCCGAAAGGGCGGGAACGGGCATTTGCGCTTCGGCTGCCAGGGATTTTAACACACCGTTGTCGGTCAATAATTCGTCTAAATCCATCGGATGGTTTTCCAGGAATCGGTCAACCACATTAACCGTTAGCATGGTAGCTTCCAATTTGGAGCGATCATACGAAAAAAGCGAAGCTTTTTTGGCAAATCCAAATTGGAAAGCAAACAGAATGAGCAAAAATCCGGTAATTTTTTTCATCTTAACTCGATTTTTTGGTTACCGCCTACTCCGGAAGTTTAAAGTCGGCTTTTCGGCTTATTCCCGACTGTTTTGGTAGTGCAATAATAAAAACACATCAATCTCTTTTGAAAATAACAATGAAATTTCATTAAATACGGATGAAAAATTATTTTTTGCGTATCTATCCGTCTCGATTATAGGCTATGAGCTGAATCCCGTTTTACATTCCCGAAAAAAATCGTATATTTGCAATGAATTTTACGGATTATGTGGTTGGGGGCTGAAAAGCCCCCGTTTTATTGAATATCCAAGCAACGGACAAAATGGACTTTAAACAAAAAATACGGGAACTGATCGAACAAAGCGTAGCGCGGAACCCCGACCTGTTTATCTTGGATTTGAATATCGGGCCCGAACGCAACGTGTCGCTCATTATCGACGGCTACCGCCCCGTTCCGCTTAGTGAATGTATGCGCATAAGCCGTGAAGTGGAAAGCGCTATGGAAGCCGAGGATGAAGATTTTGCCCTCACAGTGGGCACTTTCGACGTAAGTCAATGGTTTACCGACCGCCGTCAATTTCCCAAAAATATCGGCCGGCAACTCCAAGTGCAAACCTCCGGTGGAACACACGAAGGACGTTTGGTGGAAACCAATGACACGGCCATTGTCCTGGAACAAAAAGTGCGTGAGCCCAAACCGGTGGGCAAAGGCAAGCACACCGTAATCAAACGATTGGAAATACCTTATGAACAAATATCCAAAGCCAAAGTCAAACTACAATTCTGAAAAAACAAATTATTATGGGAAATAAAGAATTTATCGAAGCCTTTAAAGAATACAAGGAAGAAAGGCTTATTAGCCACGATGAGTTGCTCGGCATTTTGCAAGAAGTGCTCGAATCCACCCTGCGCAAAAAGTTAGGGATTGAACGAAAAAAAGGAAAAGATAAAGACCCGGAAGCGGAACAACCCGAAGATAATTTCGATGTGATTATCAACCCCGACAACGGCGATATCGAAATGTGGGTATATTACGAAGTAGTGGACGACGACGCCGAAGATTTTAACCCCAACCGTCAGATCCGCCTTTCCGATGCCCGTAAAATCGACCCCGAAGCCGAAGTGGGCGACGAAATTTCCAAAGAAGTAAAAATCGAAGATTTGGGCCGTCGCTATGTTATGCGGCTCAAACAACTTTTCGATTCCAAACTCACCGAATACGAAAACAAACAGGTATTCGACTTTTTCAAAGACCGCGTGGGCGAAATATACACGGCCGAAGTCAATCACGTGCGTCGAAAAGCGGTTTACCTGATCGACGACGAAGGACACGAATTGGTTTTGCCCAAGGAAGAACAAATCCCTTCCGATTCGTTTCGCAAAGACGAACGCGTCAAAGGCGTAATCAAAAAGGTGGAAATTCACAACAACAAACCCTTGGTGGTGCTTTCGCGAACCGATAATAATTTCCTGAAAAAATTGTTCGAACAGGAAATTCCCGAAATTGAAGAGGGCTTGATAACCGTTAATAAAATAGCCCGCATCCCCGGCGTCAAGGCCAAAGTGGCCGTCTCCACATTCGACGACCGTATCGACCCCGTAGGTGCTTGTGTGGGCATCAAGGGTTCGCGTATTCACGGCATTGTGCGCGAATTGCGCAACGAAAATATCGATGTTATTAACTACACCGATAACGAGGAACTGTTTATTCAACGCGCTATTTCGCCCGCCAAAGTGGTTAAATTGTATCTTTACAACAACGACAAAGGCGAACCCGAGGCCGACATCTACGTGAAACCCGACGATGTGTCCAAAGCCATCGGCAAAAAAGGCGTCAATGTGGCCCTGGCTTCCATGATTACCGGGCGGCAATTGAACATCAAACGCTATGAAGAAAACGCCGAGGAGGATATCGAACTGACAGAATTCGAAAATGAAATTGCACCTTCCATTATCGAAGCCTTCCGCAAAATCGGACTGGACTACGCCAAAAGCGTTCTGGAACACGATGTGGATTACTTGGTGCGCCGAACCGGCTTGGAAGAAGAAACCGTGCGCGAAGTCATGGATATATTGCGTGAAGAACTCTACGATTAGGTTGATAGTAGTAAATGAATATCACTTATCTTTGAAAAAATTATTAAGTCCAAACTAAGGAACGACCCAATGGCCAAAAAACAAATCATACGATTTTTTATGAAGGAGCTCAACCTGGGGCTCCACACCCTTGCCGATTATTTAAAGGAGCAGGGCTTCGACAAAATTAAACCCACCACCAAGGTGGACGACCGGATGTTGGAGCTCATTTTGAGTAAATTCGATACCGACGGCAGATTACGTGCCAAGTTGAGCGAACCGGTCCAAACGGCTCCGGCCGAAACTACCGAGACTCCCCCGCCCGAACAAGCGGAACCGGCATTCGAAAAAACGGAATCCGAAAAGGTGGAACACGAAAAAGCTACCGAACCCAAACCGGAACCGGAACCCGAAAAACCCCTGGAACCGGAACCCGTCGAAAAAGTAACCGAAACCGAAAAAGTCGAAAAACCCCAACTGAAAGTGGTGGGAAAAATCGACCTGGAAAAAACCAAGAAAAAGACCGGCAAAAAACGAAAGGCTAAAAAAGAAAAGGAACCGGCTCCAACGCCCGAACCGGCCCCGGAACCCCGGGCCGCTGAACCTGCTTCTCCGCCCGAAAAACCCGAAAAACCCGAAAAAACTGAGAAAGACGAAGCCAAACCGGCCAATACGGAACCCCAAGCATCTCAAACCGAACATATCGAAACCAAAATTCCCGAAACGCCTACCCTGAATTTTACGGGCGAAAAAATCGACTTGTCGAAAATCGACTCCGAAACCCGTCCCAAATCCACGGCGCCCAAACCCAAGAAAAAGAAACGCAAGAAACGTGTGTTGCGCGCCACCTCAACAGATAAGTCTACCAAAGTCAAAACCAAAGCCAAAGCCCAAACCGAAGAAGAAAAAGACGCACTTATCCGCAAACAATTGGAAGAGCGCTGGGCCCGGCTCCAAGCGCGCGAAGGCACCAAGAAAAAAGCAAAACGCGAAAAGCGTGAACGCCGCAGGGCCAAGTTGGCCAAACAGTTGGAAGAAGAAAAACGGCTCGAAAGCACGCTTCGCGTGGCCGAGTTTGCCACCGTTAGTGAATTGGCCGGTTTGATGGATGTCGACCCCACCGAAATCATTGCCAAGGCTTTCGAAGAACTTGGCATGGTGGTTACGGTCAATCAACGCCTCGACAAAGAAACCATCGAACTCCTGGCCGGTGAATTCGGCTACGAAGTGGAGTTCGCCGATGTGGAAGAAGTCGAAGAAGAAGAAATCGAAGAAACCGACAAGCCCGAAGATTTAGTCGAACGCCCGCCGGTGGTAACCATCATGGGCCATGTAGACCACGGAAAAACATCCTTGCTCGACTATATCCGTAAAACCAATGTGGTGGCCGGCGAAGCAGGCGGCATCACCCAGCATATCGGTGCCTACAATGTAACCTTGCCCGACGGCAAAAAAATCACCTTCCTCGACACACCCGGACACGAAGCTTTTACCGCCATGCGTGCCCGTGGAACCCAGGTAACCGATATTGCCGTGATTATTATTGCCGCCGACGACGGTATCATGCCGCAAACCAAAGAAGCCATCAACCACGCCAAGGCCGCCGGCGTGCCCATCATCTTTGCCATCAACAAAGTGGACAAGCCCGATGCCGACCCCGATAAAATCAAAAACCAATTGGCCCAAATGAACCTCCTGGTCGAAGATTGGGGCGGCGAATACCAATCGGCCGATATTTCGGCCAAAACAGGCCTGGGTGTGGATAATTTGCTCGAAGAAATCCTGCTTAGGGCCGAACTAATGGAACTCAAAGCCAACCCCAAACGTCTTGCTTCGGGAACCGTGCTCGAAGCCTCGCTCGAAAAAGGCAAGGGCTATACGGCCAACTTGCTCGTTCAAAACGGAACCCTGCGCGTGGGCGACTATATGGTGGCAGGCCGCACCCACGGAAAGGTGCGCGCCATGTATGACGAACGCGGCAACCGCATCAAAGAGGCCGGGCCATCCATGCCCGTCCAAATCATCGGCCTCGACGGCGCACCCCGCGCCGGCGACAAGTTCAAAGTCTATGCCGATGAACGCGAGGCCAAAAAAATCGCCCAACGTCGCGACCAAATTTACCGCGAACAACAATTGCGCGCCCAACGCCATATTACACTGGACGAAATAGGTCGCCGTTTGCAAATGGGCGAGTTCAAGGAGCTCAACCTGATTATCAAAGGCGATGTGGACGGTTCGGTCGAAGCCCTGTCCGATGCTTTGATCAAACTGTCCAACGAAAAAGTCGAAGTGCGCATCATCCACAAAGGTGTGGGCCAAATTACCGAAACCGACGTCAACCTTGCCGCCGCATCCGATGCCGTTATCATCGGCTTCAACGTGCGTCCCTCGGGTCAAGCGGCTCGTTTGGCCCAGGAAGAAGGCGTTCAAATCAAGACCTATTCAATCATCTATGAAGTAATCGACGATGTGAAGGCCGCCTTGGAAAACATGCTCTCGCCCGTGGAACGCGAAGAAGTTACCGGAACGGCCGAAGTGCGCCAAACCTTCAAAGTGTCGCGCGTGGGAACCGTAGCCGGATGTATGGTTACCTCGGGCAAAATCCACAACAAATCCCGGGTACGGGTTATCCGCGACGGCATCGTTATCCACACCGGCGAACTGAGCTCGCTCAAACGCTTCAAGGATGACGTGAAAGAAGTAAGCAAAGGCTACGAATGCGGTTTGACCATCAAAAACTTTAACGACATCCGCGAAGGCGACCAAATCGAAGCCTTCGACGTCAAAATGGAAAAACAACGGCTCTGATTTTTTTCAATGAAAATCCTTAGCATATTCGGCACGCGCCCCGAAGCCATCAAAATGGCTCCCGTGGTGCGTGCCTTGGCTTCGGCCGCACCGGAAATTCAGTCCGAAGTCTGCGTTACCGCCCAGCACCGCGAAATGCTCGACCAGGTGCTGAGTTTTTTTGAAATCCGTCCCCGCTACGACCTGAACATTATGCGCCCGGGCCAAAGTTTGCACGGGCTCACGGCCCGCATCCTGGAACAACTCCAAAGCGTGCTGGACGACTACCGGCCCGACTATATCCTGGTACACGGCGACACCACCACCACTTTCGTTAGTGCCCTGGCCGCTTTTTACAAGCAAATCAAGGTGGGCCACGTGGAAGCCGGCCTGCGCACCCACAACAAATGGGCGCCTTTCCCCGAGGAAATCAACCGCCAACTCACCGGGCGGCTCACCGACATCCATTTTGCGCCCACCCAACGCGCCCGCCAAAACCTGCTCGACGAAAACGTGCCCGACACGGCCATCCGCGTTACCGGCAACACCGTTATCGACAGCTTGCTTTGGGCCACCGGAAAACTCAACCACTACACCGACGACGAAATCCGTTACCTGCACAACGAAGTCATCGACCCCAAGGCCAAAATCATCCTGGTAACGGGCCACCGCCGCGAAAATTTCGGCGACGGATTCCTGCGTATTTGCCGGGCCCTGGCCCGCATTGCCCGCGAGCATCCCGGCGCGCAAATCATCTATCCGGTGCATCTCAACCCCAACGTGCGCAAACCCGTTTTCGACCTGCTGGGTGGCATTCCCAACATCCGGCTCATCGAGCCCTTGGGTTATCCCGCCTTTGTTTGGCTAATGAACCGCAGCTACCTGATCATCACCGACAGCGGCGGCATCCAGGAAGAAGCGCCCAGCTTGGGCAAACCCGTGCTGGTGATGCGCGAAACCACCGAACGCCCCGAGGCCGTCGAAGCGGGCACCGTGCTCCTGGTGGGCACCGACGAAGACAAAATTTTTTCCCACACCGCCGAATTGCTTAGCGGCGGAGAACTTTACACCCGTATGAAACGCGCCCACAACCCTTACGGCGACGGCCGGGCGGCCGAACGTATTGCCGATTATTTCCTAAACTTGAATACGTAGTGCAACAGGCGCTGCCCACATATTATTT
>JALWYR010000061.1 GCA_027003085.1 Flavobacteriales bacterium | reverse complement strand
TTGCCACGCAATTGGATTTCGACATTCATCCGCAAACCCTTAGGGCCATTAACCGCAACAGCGAAAGGCTACAAATCGTTTCGCCCGAGCGCATTATTGATGAATTCAACAAAATTTTGCTTGCCGACAAGCCTTCCAAGGGCTTGAAATTGCTTTTCGAAACCGGCCTTCTGGATCAATTCCTGCCCGAACTTTCGGCTTTGCAGGGTGTGGAGGAATACGAAGGCAAAACCCACAAAGACAATTTCTACCACACCCTGGAAGTGGTGGATAATATTGCCCGGGCCGACAAGGAAGGAAACCTGTGGCTGCGTTGGGCGGCCTTGTTGCACGACATCGGAAAACCCGCCAGTAAGCGCTACCATCCCGTAAATGGGTGGTCGTTTCACGGGCATGAATTTATTGGTGCCAAGATGGTTCCTAAAATCTTCCGCCGGTTGCACATGCCCATGCATCGCCACATGAAATATGTTCAAAAATTGGTCAAATTAAGTTCGCGGCCCATTGCTTTGACCGAGGAGCATGTAACCGATTCGGCTGTGCGGCGTTTGGTTATGGATGCCGGCAATGAGTTGGAAGATTTACTCACACTATGCGAGGCCGATATCACCACCAAAAATCCTGTGCGCAAAAAACGCTATTTGGCCAACCTGAAAGCCGTTCGTCAAAAAATCAAGGAAGTGGAAGAACGCGACCGCATCCGGAATTTCCAGCCGCCTGTTTCGGGTGAATTGATCATGAAAACATTCGGTATTCCGCCTTCCAAAACCGTTGGTGAAATTAAAGATGCCATCAAAGAGGCCATTCTGGAAGGAGAAATTCGCAATGATTTCGACGAGGCCTATCAATACATGCTACGGCTGGGCAAGGAAAAAGGCTTGAAAATAAACGAAGATAAATAAAAGGAATTTATATGTTCAACGGGTGCATTCGGATTTCCTGTCGTGGTAAGCACTATCCGCAATAAGTAGGAATTTCTTCGATACTAAATCCGGTCAATGGGCCTACGGCGGCCGCTTTTTTGCTTTTTATATTCCGAAAGCGTCATGCCCGTAACCTGTTTGAACTGCCGGGAAAGATGTGAAACGCTGCTATATTGCAAGTCGTATGCAATTTCCGAAAAATTCATTTCGCCATAGTCGATAAGTTCCTTAACCCGTTCGATTTTTTGCAGGATGATATATCGTTCAATGGTCATTCCTTCGGTTTGGGAAAAAATTTTCGAAAGTGCCGAATAATCCATGTGCAAGTGTTTGCTCAGGTAGTCCGAAATTTTTTCTCTTTCAGGATGTTCCCGGTAATGAACGCGCACAATAAGCAGCGCTTTGATACGCTCGGTAATGATTTCGTTTTTATCGCGCACCAGGGCAAAACCCAATCGATGAAGCTCTTTTTCCAATCGGCGGTAATCGGGTCCGGTGTCGGCAATCACCGCCCGGCCCAAATCCACATCCAAAACCCGGATGTTCATTTGTTCCAAACTGCTGCGCACCGCCGCGATGCAACGGTCGCAAACCATGTTTTTGATATGTAGCACTTTGGTTCGCACCGGCAAAATGATGTTCAAAGATAAACAAATCCTCCTTCAATCGACCGGCTTTGGCACCGGCTTTGCATACTCAAACCGGAAAAAATACGCTAATTTTACCTGCCGGAAAAATTATGATTCCATGAAATACATTCCGTTTTTCCTTTTACTCCTGTGGACCATTCCCGTCCGTTCCCAGCAAAGCCTTTCCGATAGCTTGCAACAACGCATCCGTGCCGAAATGAATGCCTATTTCAACGCTGTGGAAGCCCGTGACTGGAATGCCGTTCTAGACCGGATGCCACCCGCATTGTTCCACATTACGCCGCGCGACGAAATACTGAAAAGTTTCGATAACGCATCCAACCGCTTTACCGATTACCAAACCCACCGGCCCACATCGGTGCGCATTTTTCCGCAAATACAAACGGGCGACACGGCCCGCTACGTGCTTATCGGTTACCAAAAAAACGCCACATGGATATTCCGGCCCAAAGACGGCGAACCGGCCGATGCCTTCAAGCACCGGATGGATTATGTATTCTACCGGCTCCAAAAAACCTATGGCAAAGGCCACGTAACCCAAGGTAGCCGTCCGGGTATTTTTCACCTTCGCATTCCGTCCTACATGGTGGCCATTGTGCGTAAAACCGGCGGGCGCATTTTCTTTGTGGATTTTCCCACCGACATGCGGCGTCAAGTGATGCTCCATAACATTCTTCCTCAACCGGTCGTGCTTGCCTTTAACAATTTGGTTTTTGCACATAAATCCTAGTCATTCCCCAAGCCCATGGGCGAAAAAAAGAAATTGGTTTGCTACCATTGCGGACTGGAAATGCACGAAAGCGAGGCCGTCTGGTTCGACGGCAAGCCCTTTTGCTGCAACGGGTGCAAAACGGTTTACGAAATTCTTAACCGCCACGACCTTTCGCAATACTATACGCTCAACGAAACCCCCGGTGTGCGCGTGGACGAAATTATACCGCCGGGCGATGATAAATACGCCTACCTGGACAAGCCCGAAATACGCGCCAAACTCCTGGAATTCGACGACGGACAAACGCAGGTGGTCAATTTCTACATTCCTTCCATTCATTGCAGTTCCTGTATTTGGGTGTTGGAACATTTGGAAAAACTCAATCCGGGCGTGTTGCATTCCGAAGTAAATTTTCCGGCCAAAACCGCCCGCATCACCTACGATGCCACGCGTATCAGTTTGCGGCAATTGGTGGAATTGCTGGCCTCCATTGCCTACGAGCCCTTGATCAGTTTGGACAGCATCGAGGAAAAAAAGAAAAAATCGCGCAACCGGCTCATTACCCAAATCGGCGTGGCGGGTTTTGCCTTTGGCAATATTATGATATACACCTTGCCCGAATACATCGGCTCGGGTGAATATTGGTTGCAACGCTTTGCGCCTTTGTTCCGCTGGGTTTCCTTGGGATTGTCGGTGCCGGTGGTATTGTATTCTGCCCGCGATTATTTCGATTCGGCCATCAAAAGTTTGCGCAAGGGCATTGCCAACACCGACATTTTAATCGCCCTGGGCATTACGGTGCTTTTTTTGCGCAGCGCCTACGAGGTGATTAGCGGAACCGGACAGGGTTATTTCGACAGCCTGACCGGTTTGGTGTTTTTCCTGCTCATCGGAAAATATTTTCAACGCATCACCTACGATTATCTTTCGTTCGAGCGCGACTACAAATCCTATTTTCCCATTGCTGCGGTCAAGGTGCTTCCCGGCGGTGCCGAAGAAATTATCGAAATCAAAGACATCCGTCCCGGCGACCGTCTGCTGATACGCAACAACGAAATTATTCCCGTGGACGGCGTGGTGATGAAAAACACCGCCCTGGTGGATTACAGTTTCGTAACGGGCGAATCGGTGCCGGTGGAAAAAGCCGTAGGCGAAAAAGTATTGGCCGGAGGCAAACAAACCGGCAATTGGATCGAAATCGAAGCCGTGGCCGATGTGGACAACAGTTACCTGACCCGGCTATGGTCGCGCGAAATTTTCAAACATCCCGAACACCGGCACCTGAAAAACATCACCGACCGCGTCAGCCGTTGGTTTACGCTCATTGTGCTGGGCATCGCCCTGGCGGCCGGACTGTTTTGGTGGTGGAAAGCCGGTGCGGGAACGGCCGTTTGGATTGTGTCGGCGGTGCTGATTGTGGCTTGCCCCTGCGCGCTGTCGTTGGCCGGGCCCTTTGCCTTTGGCAATATATTGCGCAAGTTCGGTTTGCACGGGCTTTATTTGAAAAACGACACGGTGGTCGAAGACATGGCCGCCATTGATAGCTTGGTGTTCGACAAAACTGGCACGCTTACCCGCCAGGAAAAATTCCGCGTGCACTACGAAGGCCGGCCGCTAACCCAGGCCGAGCGGCAAATCATCAAGAGCATGGCCAAAATGTCGAACCATCCGCTCAGCCGGTTGATATACCGTTATTTGCATGACGAAGCCATAACAGAACTCGATCATGTGCAGGAAATTACCGGCAAGGGCATCCTGGCCCTCAAAGACGGCATTACCTACAAGTTGGGCGCCGCCGCGTGGACAGGCGCCAAGGGGCCCGGCGGACAAACATCGGTTTGGTTTTATAACGGCCGTGAGGTCAAGGGTGTTTTCCGTTTCGAGGGCGACTATCGCCAAGGGCTTCCGGCGCTTTTCGAGCGACTTCGCCGTGCCGGTTACGGGTTGTATATCCTTTCGGGCGACAACGATGCCGAACGTCCGGTTTTGGAACGCCTGCTGCCCGAAGGCACGCAAATGCGTTTTAACCAGTCGGTGCACGACAAAACCGATTTTGTGGCCCGTTTGCAAGCCGAGGGTCATCGCGTGATGATGCTGGGCGACGGGCTCAACGATGCGGGCGCCTTACGCCAAAGCGATGTGGGCATTGCCGTGGCCGAAGACACCAACGTGTTCACCCCTTCGTCCGACGGTATTCTCAGTGCCACACGCCTGCCGCAGTTGGATCGCTATTTACGCATTTCGCGCCAAACGCGCCGGGTGATTTATTCGGCCTTTGTGATTGCGTTTTTCTACAATGTGATTGGTTTGGGCGTAGCCACGGCCAACCTGCTCACGCCCGTGATTGCTGCCATTTTGATGCCCGTCAGTTCCATTTCGGTGGTGGTTTACGTAACGCTTTGGACCAATTGGCTAAGCCGTCGTTTGGGTTGATGTTTTGATTTTTTTAGGGCGCCCGGGCGCCTGCGTTCGGGGCGCCGCCGTCGGGCGGCAGCCCGCGGCGGATGGCCGGACGTTGGAATGGGTTTATTGACGGCCCCGGCCCCGCGGCGAAGCCGCGGGGCCGGGGCGCGTTGATTTTCAGTCGGATACGTCCGGCCATCCGCCCGGCGCGCTGCTGCGCGCCGCGGCGGCGCCACGGCCTTCGCTTCGCCCGGTGGAACGGGCTCGCGAGCGGCCGGTCCTCACGGCGTTGCAGCAGCCATCATTTTATGCTTGCTGCAACGCCAAGCGTCAGCCGCCGGGCTGTCCGCTTAAATGCGGCTCGGGCCGCAGCGGCATTTCGGCGCCTTTGGCGCCCCGCGGTGCGTGGGGCTTCCCGCTGTCAGCCTCCGCCCGCGGGAAAATGCCTGGGCGCCCCTTCGCCGCATAACCGCTCCCATCCCTGGCGCGTGGCTTTCAATAATTTTGTTTTTTATAGCAATTTTCCCGCAGATATTTATAATAATATTAGCGGTTTGTTGTTCATATTTCCGTTTGTTTTCCTTCGTCGTCTATTCTGAAAAACTTGTTATTATCAATTAACAATCCTTGTAAATGTAACTTAGGAAAATATTTGTAATAGTCTTTCGGGTGTTTTACATCTATTCCGATGATTTTTCCGTTATAAAATTTACTTACTTCCTTTTGAACGGTATGCCCCACAATAATTTGTGAACATTTATAATAATTGGTTATTTTATCTATTTCATTTTGGGATAAATCATCTTTAAAGTATCCGCGATACCAATACGGACTTGTTTCCGGGCTTAAAATTAATTGCTCATTTTCAGGTCGGTTTCGTTTTGGAAAATATGGAATTAGATAGTTCTTTTTTGCAATTTCGTTTATTTCGGCTATTCCCATTTTACCATCTACCAAATCCGGACTAATACCACCGTGAACAAAAAGAAAATTTCCAATTTTTTCTACCACATTTTTTGTTTGAAGCCATTTTCCCAAATGTGTTGTTGTATCGTATAGCTGATATTGTTTCAGCCCTAATATAGTTGCAATATTTTTGTATTTTCTTTTAGCATAGCGATTATCTCCTTGCATATTCATTATTTCGTGATTACCGATAATGTAGTGAACTTTTCCGCCATTTTTCTTAGCATCTTGTTCGAGTTTGTAGATAAACCATAAAACTTGTGTTGTAAAATAACTCCTATCAATAAAATCACCTAACAAAACAAGATGTCCTTTGCCAAAAATCCAATTTAGGTTTTTGTCAATAACATTATTGGCTATTAAAAAATCTCTAAATACTTTGTAATCACTTTCGATATCCGAAATAGCAATTATTTTCTCGGATGATTCGTATTCAAATTCTTCATTTTTCAAATCTTTTATAAGCCTAAAAGAAAAATCTGTGCTGTCAGGATAGTAGTAACATTTTACAACAAAATCAGTATTAAATTTTTCTGTTTGCTGTTTGATGTAATAACCGTTTTCTAAATTTCCTTTGACGTATTTAATATGATATACACTGTCTTTTTCAAAAATAAAAGGCCCTTCATTATTAAGGTTTTCATTTGATACCAATGGATTTTTCCCATATTGAAAACTGTCAGTATCAACTCCCCAAACAACTGCACCAACGATAAAGAATGTCAATACAATTGCTCCTATTATTGTAGAGATTATTCTTAATATTTTTATTGTTTTTTTCATTGATATTTCGTCTGTTCAATGATCGCTAACGTTTTTAGTATGGTTAGTATTTGTAAATATACGATTTGATACAAGGTTTATTGCACTTTGGCAAAATAAGGAAGGGAAATGCCAAGCGGGTGCCTCACGCCAAACGGAATGAACGGCCCTGTTCTTACAAAAGAAATCCCCTTACAAGGTTTTGAACATTTGACTCAGCTTCTTTATTTGATCGGCATTTCCCAGCACGATAAGTTTGGCGTGCGGTTCCATTTTGATGTCGGGGTCGGGATTGATCAGGTAACGGTTGTCGGGGGTTTTGTAGCCGATAATCAGACATCCCGTTTTGCGGCGCAAATCCAAATCGCGGATGGACTTGGAGAAAAATTCTGCGGGCAGGTCGTCGATAAGGATTTCTTTGATATAGGGCGTATTGTCGGCATTGACCGAAAGTTTGTCCACAAACTCCACGATGTCGGGCGTTACAATGAGCGAAGCCATGTGGTCGCCGCCGATTTTGTCGGGCATAATGACGTTGTTGGCGCCCGCAATGCGTAATTTGCGGTCGGTGGCATCGTCCGAAGCGCGGCTCACGATATTCAAATCCTTGTTTTGTTGCCGGGCCGTAAGCACCACAAACAAATTATCGGCATCCGAGGGCAAGGTGGTTATCAGGTGGGCGGCCCGTTCCAGCCCGGCTTGGCGAAGGACTTCGTCTTTGGTGGCATCGCCTTTGACGTAGGGAATTTGTTCCCTGTCCAGTTCGGCTATGGCTTGATCATTGTTTTCGACTACGACCACTTTTTTGTCATACTGCAAAAGTTTGCTCACGGCTTGTT
>JALWYR010000060.1 GCA_027003085.1 Flavobacteriales bacterium | reverse complement strand
CGGCCTGATAAATGATATGTTTTAAGACCGCTTCAAAACCCTGCGGGTTTTTCCGCGGGCTCCACAAGCCTTCGGGGCGCCGGCGGCGGAATGAAAATTCCGCTGCCGGCGGCGCAAAATTTTGTGGCATGCGGATGTGATGCCCGATGTTACAGGATTTCAAAATTGCCACAAGAAAATTCCGCCCTTAATTTTGCGCCGCCGGCCCCGCGCCTCCGGCGCGGCGCCGGCGCCCCTTGTCTTGTTCCGCCCTCCGGGAGCCTTCGGCTTCCAAGCGGCCGGTGCCAAGCCTGTGCCTTGTCTCCCTCCGGCACTCCGGCAGCCCTGCGGTCTACCTTCGTGGCTCCGCAAGCCTTCGGCTTTCTTGGTCCAACGCCAAAGCCACGCCTTGTCTTGCTTCGTGGGCTTCGAAGCCCTTTGGCGCCTTCGCTACGCTCCGGCGCCGCCGGTCTTCTCGCCTGCTCCGCAAGCCCTGGCGGTCTTGCTTCGCGGCTCGGGAAACCCGCGCTTCCTGGGGCTAATGCATTGGCCGCGCTTGTTTTCCCTCCGCCACCGCGTCAGCCCTGCGGTCTGCCGCGGGCTTCGCGAGCCCTGGCGGTCTCGCTTCGCAGCTCCGGGAGCCTGCACGCCTGGCCTGCGGCCCGGCGTTGGTCTCCCTTCGCAACTCCGCAAGCCCTTCCGGCGCCGCTTCGCTTTGCCGTTGGTCTTGCTTCGCAGGCCTCGGAACCCTTCGGTTTCCTCGGCGGCTCCGGGAGCCACCTTCGGCGTCTCCCTTCGCGTGCTTCGGAGCCACCTGCGGTGTCTCCTCGCGACCCTCGGAGCCCTGCCGCCTCGCCCGGACTATGCCTCGCCCGGCGGCGGTCTCCGCGGGAATTCTTTTTGTCATTCCCGCGGAAGCGGGAATCCAGGGGATCCGGTTTGCCTTTCTTTGTCATTCCCGAAATGCGTTTCGCCTTCAATGTTTACAGTAGCAAAGCGGTGTCATTCCGACGGAGCCGCGCAGCGGCGACGAGGAATCTCTTCACGGATTGGATAATAGGAATGCAAAATTCCGCCCCGGATGAAACATCCGTTTTGAGATTTCTCAGTCGCGTCCTGCGGACGCTCCATCGAAATGACACGCTGCTTCAATGTTTACAGTAGGAGAGCATAAATCGGAAATCTTCAATCGATTGTTCGGTGTTCATTATTCGAGGGCGGCTTGCCGCCCGAGCCCAAAGCGCCAGGGATGGGAGCGGTTATGCGGCGCGGGGCAAGCCGAATTTTTTGTGCCGGTGACGGGGGCTCGCAGCGCAAGAGACCACGGCACCGGCTTTACAAAAACCGGCCTTGCCCAAGCCGCATTTGAGCGGACAGCCCGGCCGGCGCCACGTGAGTGGTGGCCGATGCAAAAGCGCTCCGCCGCTTGAAGCAACGGCCACTGCGGCGTAGCCGCCACGAACGTAGGCGCCGGGGCGCCCGAAAAATCCATTACAAATTACCGGCAGCGGTCAAATAAAACAATTTTTTTACCTTTGATTGGAATTCAAATGCTAAATTTCTTTGTATGGACGACCTGAAAAGTTATATCGAAACCCATAAGGAGCGTTTCCTGAACGAATTGTTCGACATTTTGCGTATTCCCTCGGTGAGCACCGACCCCGTGTATGCCCAAGACGTGGTCAGCGCCGCCGAAAAGGTCAAGGAATACCTGGAAAAAGCCGGCCTGGAAAATGTGCGGCTCGAACAAACGCCCGGTTATCCCATTGTTTACGGCGAAAAAATCATCGATCCGGCGCTGCCCACCGTGTTGGTTTACGGCCATTACGACGTGCAACCGCCCGACCCGCTGGAACTCTGGGAATCCGACCCCTTTGAGCCGGTGATCAAGCAAACCGACGAACATCCCGAAGGCACCATTGTGGCCCGCGGTGCCGCCGACGACAAAGGCCAAATGTTTATGCACGTCAAGGCCTTGGAGTATATGATTTCCCGAAACCGCCTGCCGGCCAACGTCAAGGTGATGATCGAAGGAGAGGAGGAAGTGGGCTCGCCCAGCTTGGAATGGTTTGTCAAAAACAACCACGCGCTTTTGCGCAACGACATCATACTGATTTCCGACACTTCGCTTGTGGCCAAGGACGTGCCGTCGATCACCGCAGGATTGCGCGGGCTTTCCTATGTGGAAGTTACGGTAACGGGCCCTTCGCACGATTTGCATTCGGGCCTGTATGGCGGAGCGGTGGCCAATCCGGCCAATGTGCTGGCCCGGATGATTGCCCGTATGCACGACGACAAACACCGTATCACCATACCCGGTTTTTACGACAAAGTGGTGGAATTTACGCCCGAAGAACGGGCGCGTATTAACGCCATTCCGTTCGACGAAGAACAATACAAAAAAATGCTGGGCGTGGAAGCGCTGGAAGGAGAAGAAGGTTATACCACGCTGGAACGGGCATCCATTCGTCCCACGCTGGATGTCAACGGAATGTGGAGCGGCTACACGGGCGAAGGCGCCAAAACCATTATTCCCTCACAAGCCAAGGCCAAAATTTCGATGCGCCTGGTTCCCGACCAAGACCCGGCCGAAATCACACGGCTCTTTACCGAATATTTCCAAAGCATCGCTCCGCCGTCGGTCAAGGTGGATGTGAAGGATTTCCACGGCGGTTATCCCTATATGATGCCCACCGACCATCCGGGCTATGTGGCGGCGCAAAAAGCGTTGGAAAAAACTTTCGACAAAAAAGTGTATCCGTTCTACACCGGTGGCAGCATTCCCATCGTGCCGCTTTTCGAAAAAGAATTGGGAAGCAAATCGGTGCTTTTGGGCTTTGGGCTCAACTCCGACCGGATTCATTCGCCCAACGAAAATTTTGGCATTTGGAACTTTCTCAAAGGGATTGAGACGATTCCGTATTTCTACGAATTTTTTGCCGAAAACCACAAGGGCTAATGTGGGACCGCTACCGCAAGCAAGTTGAGGATTACCTGAGCCGCCTGGCCTTGCCCGGACATCCCCGCGGTTTGTATGAACCCATAGCTTATGTGCTTTCGATGGGCGGTAAGCGTATCCGGCCGGTGCTCACTTTGGCCGTAGGCCAAGGTTATGGTGCTACGGCCGAACAATGCTTGCCCGCAGCAGCGGCGGTGGAGATTTTTCACAACTTTACATTGCTCCACGACGATGTGATGGACCGGGCAGATTTGCGGCGCGGAAAACCCACCGTGCACAAACGTTGGAACCTGAACACGGCCATTCTTTCGGGCGATGCCATGGTGCATACGGCTCAACAACAATTGGAAAACTATCCGCCGCAGGTTTTTAAGTCCATGCAAAGCTTGTTCAACCGCACGGCCCTGGAACTATGCGAAGGCCAGCAGGAGGATATGGATTTTGAAGCGATGGCGGAAGTGAGCCGGGAGGCCTACCTGGAAATGATCCGCAAAAAAACAGGCGTGCTTTTGGGGCTGGCCATGGCTTTCGGTGGTTTGGCCGCGGGAGCGCCCGGTGCGGATATTTCACGTTTGTTCGATGCGGGCGTGTCCTTGGGATTGGCCTTTCAAATTGCCGATGATTTGTTGGACACCTTTGGCGATGAAAGTTTCGGCAAACGCATAGGCGGCGATATTCGCGAGGCCAAAAAAACTTTTCTGTTTGTGGAGGCTTTGGAAGCGCTGAGCGGAAATGAGCGGGAGGATTTTATCCGGCGCTATAACCGGACCGAAAAAACCGGGGATGAAGTAGCGGCCATCCGGTTGCAATTTGCCCGGTTGAAGGCGGACGACAAGGCCCGTGCCGCCATTGATGCCTATACCCGCCGCGGGCTTGATTTGCTGGAAAAGACTTCGTTGCACGAAACCACAAAGCGTCATTTGGAGGCGCTTGCCATGCAATTGGCGGGGAGGAAGGTGTAACAAGGAATATCGTGTTACCTTGTGGTTTGTTCCTTTTAATTTAACCACAGAGTTGCACGGAGTCCGGCACAGAGTATCACAGAGTTTTTTAAATTATTTTTGATTTACTACTGTAAACATTGAAGGACATCGCCGCTTTGTAATTCGGAGATATTTTATGAAAAATATCCCTCTGTGTTACTCTGTGAAAATTTACTCTGTGTCCTCTGTGGTTTATTCCTTTTAATTTAACCACAGAGTTACACAGAGTCAGGCACAGAGTCGCGCAGAGTTTTTTCCTTTCCGCTACTGTAAACATTGAAGGACATTGCTATTTTGCAATCTTGCACAGTTATATGGGAATTTCATCCTCTGTGATACTCTGTGAATAATAACTCTGTGTCCTCTGTGGTTTTTTTAATTTTAACCACAGAGTCGCACAGAGTACGGCACAGAGTTGCACGGAGTTTTGAAAATAAATACCAATTGTCATTCGTCTTTCTACTACTGCAAATTTTTACACTTGGATTTATTAACCACAGGAAATTCTACCGGCAATCCAACATAAAATAAAACCCCCACCCGGCCGAAGCCGGGCGGGTGTTGATATAATTATTAGATGATTAATTTCCCATACCGTATTCATGTAATTTATCCAAATTAATATTAAAATGGCCGTCCGTGATATGCTTTTCCTCGCCGGTTACGCTATGATAAACCGTCATTTCAAACGTACCTTTAAACTTCCGCTTGTCCGGCGACACATAGGTAAACCGGATATATCCCGAACCCGGGCGGGTATACCATGGATAGGTTCTGACAACGCCATCAGGGTCTGTTTGCTCTACATCTAAAAATGCGCTCATTCCATCTGCCATATAACAAAAGTCATAATGCCCTTGCTGAAAAATATGTCTTCCTTCTGTCAAATCATTGATAAAAATCCATAAATGATTGCTATCGACAATTCCCAATATGCCTTCATTTGGTGTATCGTTGGGGCAAGTAAAATAACCAATAGCATATAGCGTATGTATTCCCGAATGTTTTGTCTTCGGAATAACTAATTTCCCATCCACATAATAGTACATGGTATTTTCGCCATGGGGCAGGCCGTCGTCGCCTATATTTTGGTTTAGGTTATCCTTACAGTGCACCGCCGTAAGCGACAAGGAAAAAATGACCAGTAATATTTTTAAAGTTTTCATTTTGGAGTATTTTTTAAAATACTAGCAAAAATTACGCCAAATGACAAGGAGCTATATCGTTTAAAACCCCCACCCGGCCGCAGCCGGGCGGGGGTAAATACAATTACATTAATTTTTTAATTTATCACCCCATATTCATGGAGTTTATCCAAATTAATATTAAAATGGCCGTCCGTGATATGTTTCTCTTCGCCGGTTACGCTATGATAGACCGTCATTTCAAACGTACCTTTAAACTTCCGTTTGTCCGGCGACACATAGGTAAAACGTATATATCCCGAACCCGGGCGGGTGTACCATGGATAGGTTCTGACAACGCCATCAGGGTCTGTTTGTTTAATGTCTAAAACAGCGCTAGTTCCATCTGAATTGCTACAAGAATCATAATGCGCCTGATGAAAATCATGCCGTCCTAAACTTATGTTGGATATTAAGATAAATAAATTGTTAGAATCTGCCAATTCTAACCATCCTGCATTATTACTGATAGATGGACAATATGAATACTCAATTGCAGGAATAACATATTCCCCTGAATATTTAGTCTCCGGTATCACTAATTTCCCATCCACATAATAATACATGGTATTTTCACCATGAGGCAGGCCGTCATCGCCTATGTTTTGGTTTAGGTTATCCTTACAGTGAACCGCCGTAAGGGACAAGGAAAAAATGATCAGTAATATTTTTAAAGTTTTCATTTTATCGGGTTTTTATGCTTTGTTATTATAAAAATCACACCAAATTTCATAGAACCGTGTCGTTTTAAAACCCCCACCCGGCCGGAGTATCCAGGTGGGGACATGAGTATTTATAATATAAACCCTTAATCTTCTGGTAAAGTATTTAAATTAATATTAAAGTGTCCATCCGTAATATGTTTTTCCTCACCGGTTACGCTATGATAGACCGTCATTTCAAACGTACCTTTAAACTTCCTCTTGTCCGGCGATACATTGGTAAACCGGATATAACCTGAACCCGGACGGGTGTACCATCGGTAAGTTCTTACAACACCATCAGGATCTGTTTGCTTGATTCCAATAAATGCAAATGTTCCATTCGGCGCACGACAATAATCATATGTTGCTTGGTTAAATGAATGTGTTCCTTCGACTAAGTGATCATCATATATCCGAAACCATAAATGATTACTATCATGTAATATTATATGTCGTGCCGTGTCTGAACATCTACCATATGCAATCGCGTGCAACGTATATATTCCAGAATGTTTTGTTTCGGGAATCACTAATTTCCCATCCACATAATAATACATGGTATTTTCACCATGAGGCAGGCCGTCATCGCCTATGTTTTGGTTTAGGTTATCCTTACAGTGTACCGCCGTAAGGGACAAGGAGAAAAGTACCAGTAATATTTTAAAAGTTTTCATTTTGGAGTATTTATTAAAATACTAGCAAAAATTACGCCAAATGACATGGAGCCATATCGTTTAAACCCCCCACCCGGCCGCAGCCGGGCGGGGGTAAATACAATTACATTAATTTTTTAATTTATCACCCCATATTCATGGAGTTTATCCAAATTAATATTAAAATGGCCGTCCGTGATATGCTTTTCCTCGCCGGTTACGCTATGATAGACCGTCATTTCAAACATACCTTTAAACTTCCGCTTGTCCGGCGACACATAGGTAAACCGGATATATCCCGAACCCGGGCGGGTATACCATGGATAGGTTCTAACAACGCCATCAGGGTCTGTTTGTTCAATACCAATAAATGCACAAGAATTTGTAGGAATGCGACATATATCATAATGCGCTTGATACAAATTATGAGTTCCTTCGGTAAAATCCTCTGAATTGATACGTATATAAAAATGATTGCTATCTCGAATAATTATATCTTCTTGATGCTGATAACAGCGATGATATGAAATAGCAGGAATAGTATATACACCCGAATGTTTTGTCTTCGGAATAACTAATCTCCCATCCACATAATAATACATGGTATTTTCACCATGGGGCAGGCCATCGTCGCCTATGTTTTGGTTTAGGTTATCCTTACAGTGAACCGCCGTAAGGGACAAGGAGAAAAGTACCAGTAATATTTTTAAAGTTTTCATTTTGGAGTATTTATTAAAATACCAGCAAAAATTACGCCAAATGACAAGGAGCTATATCGTTTAAAACCCCCACCCGGCCGAAGCCGGGCGAGGAATATAAAT
>JALWYR010000059.1 GCA_027003085.1 Flavobacteriales bacterium | reverse complement strand
GCTTCAATGTTTACAGTAGTGGACAAGCATAAATCCGGATGTTTCAACCAAGGACGGATGTTCCATTGTGGACGCGCGATTTATCGCGCGCACCTTATTATCGCGCCAGGGATGGGAGCGGTTATGCGGCGAAGCGAAAGCCGTATTTTTTGTTCCGGCGGCGGGGGCTCGCAGCGCAAGAGACCACGGCGCCGGATTTACAAAAACCGGCCTTTCGCAAGCCGCATTTGAGCAGACAGCCCGGTGGGCGCCACGTGAGCACGCCGCCGGACAAGCCATAGGCGAAGGACGCCGGCTTGTGCGAACGTGTGCGGCCAGGCGCCCGAAAAATGAACTCCGCCACCACACGAAAAAGCGGTATATTTGCAGGGAATAAAATATCCGAACCTATGCTGTCCGTCCCTTTTATTCGCGAACATTTCGAGCAAGTCAAAACAGGCCTGGCCAAGCGAAACAAAGACTTTGAACCCTTGCTGCGCAGGGTGTTGGAACTGGACGACCAACGCCGGGCCCTCAAAACCGAAACCGACCGCCTGCTGGCCGAAATGAACCGGCTGTCGAAAGAAATCGGACAATTCTACAAAACGGGCGAAGCCAAAAAAGCCGAAACGCTGAAAGCCAAAACCGCCGCCCTTAAAGAAGAGTCCAAAACATTGGCCGCACGCCTGCAATCGGTCGAAGACGAACTGCGCGAGGTGCTGCTGCAAATTCCCAACGTGCCGCATCCATCGGTGCCGGCCGGACGAAATGAAGAAGACAACGAAACCGTGTTTACCTGGGGCGAAAAACCCGATTTGGGCGACAATCCGTTGCCGCACTGGGAACTGGCCAAAAAATACGACATCATCGACTTTGAGTTGGGCAACAAAATCACCGGCGCCGGATTTCCGGTCTATAAAGGCAAAGGCGCACGGCTGCAACGGGCATTGATCAACTTTTTCCTGGACCGCAACACGGCCGCCGGCTATCTGGAAACACAACCGCCGCACCTGATCAACGAAGCATCGGGCTACGGCACCGGACAACTGCCCGACAAGGAAGGGCAAATGTATCACATCGAAAAAGACAACCTGTATTTGATTCCCACGGCCGAAGTGCCTGTTACCAACTTTTATCGCGATGTAATTTTGGACGAAAAGGATTTTCCCATCAAAAATACGGCCTACACGCCTTGCTTCCGCCGCGAAGCGGGCAGCTGGGGCGCCCACGTGCGCGGCTTGAACCGCTTGCACCAATTCGACAAGGTGGAAATCGTGCGCATCGAACATCCCGACCACTCCTACGCCGCCCTGGACGAAATGGTGGAACACGTCAAAGGGCTTTTGCAGGCCCTGGAATTGCCCTTCCGCATCGTGCGACTCTGCGGCGGGGACTTGGGCTTTACGTCGGCCCTGACCTATGATTTCGAAGTATGGTCGGCGGCGCAAAAACGTTGGCTGGAAGTGAGTTCGGTGTCCAATTTCGAAACCTTCCAGGCCAACCGGCTCAAACTGCGCTATCGCGACAAGGACAACCGCAAGCACTTGGCCCACACGCTCAACGGAAGTGCCTTGGCCCTGCCGCGCGTGGTGGCCGCATTGCTGGAAAATAATCAAACGCCCGACGGTATCCGTATTCCGGAAGCACTGCAAAGCTACACCGGATTTGCCCTTATCGACTAACCGGAATCCGAGCGGCCTTGCCCTATGCGTATCCTGATTATCAACGGGCCTAACCTGAATTTGCTGGGTGAACGTAAACCGGAGGTTTACGGGACGGAAAATTTTGCCACAGTACTGGCACGCTTACGCAAGGATTTTCCCGGTGTGCTCATCGAATACCGCCAAAGCAATCACGAAGGCGATTTGATCGACTATTTGCATCGCGGCCGGCGGATTTACGACGGTTTTGTGCTCAATGCGGGCGGTTATACGCACACCTCGGTGGCCTTGCGCGATGCGGTGGAAGCCGTTGCCCCGCCGGTGGTGGAAGTGCATTGGTCGGACATCGACAAGCGGGAAACTTTCCGCCGCACATCCTTGCTGGCCGATGTGTGTGCCGCCCGGTTCTACGGGCAAGGCGAAAACTCCTACCGCCAAGCCGTGAAGTGGCTTATTTCGCACCTGAGTAAATGAC
>JALWYR010000058.1 GCA_027003085.1 Flavobacteriales bacterium | reverse complement strand
CTCCTTGCCCGTCGCCGGGCCGGCTGCGCCGTCTCGCCTTGGCGCCGCGGAGCCCGTCCGCCTCGCTCGGACTTTCGCCTCGCTCGGCGGCGGGCTCCCCGGCCATTGTTTTTGTCATTCCCGCAAAATCGTGAGCCCGCCCCCCCCATATGTCATTCCCGCGAAAGCGGGAATCTAGGGGTTCCGTATTGACTCCGTTTATCCTGCCAGCAAAGTCGATGAATCCGGCCCCACTTGTCATTCCCGCAAAGGCGGGAATCCGGGCGCTCCGGTTCGCCTTTCTTTGTCATTCCCGCCTTGCGGTTTCGCCTTCAATGTTTACAGTAGTGGACAAGCATAAATCCGGATGTTTCAACCGAAGCCGGATGCCCCATTGTAGCCGCGCGATTTATCGCGCGGGAAAAGCGCCAGGGATGGGAGCGGTATGAGCCGAAGGGGCGGACGTGTTTTTTGCTCCGGCGCTGGGGGCTCCCAGAGGAAGAGACCACAGCGACGGAAATGCAAAAACCGCCGCACCCAAGGCGAATATGAGCGGACAGCCCGGCCGACGCCACGTGAGGAGCGGCCGGCGTGAGCGTGCTCCGTCATCGCGAAACGACGGCCGATGCACCGAAGGTGCTCCGAACGTGAGCGCCGGGGCGCCCTAAAAATAATTACGGAAAATTTGCTAAATTGATAGACCAAATCCGGTATGCTATGAAATGGTCGCCTACGCCCGAAATTGTCAGCCAAAGCAATATTTACCGCGTGATGCGGGAGTTGGGTTTTGAACAATATGCGGATTTTTACCGCTGGTCGATCGCCGAGCGTGAAAAGTTTTGGGAAACAACAACCAACGCCTTGGGTATTGTGTTTCGCCGGCCTTATGAGCGGGTGTTGGACCTGACCGAAGGAGTGGAACGGCCGCATTGGTATGCAGGGGCCCGGATGAACATTGCCGATAGTTTGTTCGGTGCGCCAGCCGGGCAGGCGGCTATCCGGTATGCCGGTGAACGGGACGGCGTGTTGCGGGAGATGAGTTACGCCGGTTTGGAGGCCTTGACCGGCGATATTTTGTATTCGCTTCGTAAGGCGGGGTTGAAGCCCGGGGATTATGTGGGCATTGATATGCCGATGACGCCTATGGCGGTGGCCGTGTATATTGCGGCATTGCGGGGAGGCTTTCCGGTGGTTACGGTGGCCGACAGTTTTTCGGCCGACGAAATACGCAAGCGTTTTGCCATTGCGCCGCCGCGTTTGGTGTTTACGCGGGATTATCTGTATCGTGGGGGCAAGCGAATTCCTTTGTATGAAAAACTGATACAGGCCCGGGCGCCACGTTGTGTGGTGGTGCGCACCGGTGAGGTGGATTTGCACGAAGGTGATATGTTTTGGGATGATTTTTTGGAAGCGGCCGGCGGACCGCAGGAAAATCACGAAGCCGACCCGATGGACCGTATTACGGTTTTGTTTTCGTCGGGCACCACATCGGCGCCCAAGGCCATTCCCTGGAATCATACTACGGCCGTCAAATCGGCGGCGGACGGGTTTTTTCATCACGACATTCATCCGGGCGACACGGTGGCTTGGCCCACCAATCTGGGGTGGATGATGGGGCCTTGGCTGATTTTTGCTACTTTGATAAACCGGGGCACCATAGCCCTGTATGACGGCATACCCACGGGTGAGGGTTTTGCCGGGTTTGTGCAAGATGCCGGGGTGAATATGTTGGGCGTTGTGCCGGCCCTGGTGCGGGCGTGGAAAAACCTGCCGGAGTGGAAGTGGGATTGGTCGGCCGTGAAGGTATTCAGTTCCACGGGCGAGACTTCGCATCCGCGCGATATGGCCTGGCTGATGCAAGCGGCCGGCCGCCGGCCCGTTATCGAATATTGTGGCGGAACCGAAATCGGGGGCGGATATGTTACATCCACCGTGGTGCAGGATAACTATCCTTCGACCTTTTCGACGCCGGCCCTGGGAAGCGAATTTGTGATTTTGGACGAGCATTTCCGGCCTACGGATGCCGGCGAAGTGTTTTTGATTCCGCCCGCGATGGGGCTTTCGGTGGAATTGCTCAACAAAGACCATCATCAAACCTATTATGCGGGTTTGCCGGAATGGGAAGGTAAAACCTTGCGACGGCACGGGGATTATTTGGTGCGTATGGAAAACGGCTACTTCCGGGTGATGGGCCGCACGGACGACAGTATGAACCTGGGCGGCATTAAGGTGGGTGCCGGTCAGTTGGAAGAGGTGATCAACCGGCATCCGAACGTAAAAGAATCGGCGGCGGTGGCGGTGTCGCCACCCGAAGGCGGGCCGGCGCGTTTGGTGGTGTTTGCCGTGGTTTACCGGCCCGAAGAAGCGGAGGATTTGCAGCGGGAATTGCAACGGCAAATACGCGAAAAGCTCAATCCGCTGTTTAAAATCCACCGCTTGGTTTTGCGCGACAGTTTGCCGCGGACGGCATCGGGAAAGATTATGCGGCGGGTGTTGCGCAAGGAATATGGCGAACAAGTTCAAGGAATGAACGGCGAATAATAAGTTTTGAACCGCACCAATGCACCGGGTTTCGGCAAGCATCTGCCGCCTTTGTTTTTTGTTTTGCTGGGATGGATGGCCGGCGTGGCGGCAAATGTGCCGCTATCGTTGCGCGAGTGGATTTGGTTTTGGGGCGGCGGTTTGCTGTTGATGTATGCATTTCACCGGTTTGCCTGCCGGTGGGATTGGATGCGCTATGGATTTATGGCGGTGGCCGTAATGGTGGCTTTTGGCGCGGGGAGTTATTATGCCCGTGCACGGATGCCGGAACCCGTTGTTCCGGCCCGACTTGACGGTGCGCCGCATTATTTGGCTTTTGAGGTTACGGCCGGTTTGAAGCCGTCGAAAAAATTCAAGCGGTATTTTGTGCGCGTGTTTCGTGCCGATACGGTGGCGGTGGATTTCGGGGCGCTGTTGTATTTGCCGGCAAACGATGAGGATTTAATACCCGGCCAAACCTATGGTTCCGTGTTCGGGGCGGGGGAAATCAAGGCATTGCCCGTTTTGCATTATCCATATGGTTTTGACTACGGGCGTTATTTACGGCGGCATCATATCCACCGGCGTTTGTTTGCCGTGGGTGGCGGGTTGAAGGAATTGGCCTACCGGAATCCTTGGCGCTATGTGCAGGCGCGGTTGCGGATGCGCATCCGGGCGGCTTTGGCCCGTCATTTATCGCCCGAAAATTTTGCGGTGGCATCGGCTTTGCTTTTGGGCGAAAGGCAGGATTTGGACACGCGCACGCGTGAGGCCTTTATCGATGCGGGGGTGGTGCACGTGTTGGCCATTTCGGGGATGCACATCGGGATTTTGTTGTTTTTCCTGCGTTTCTTGTTTTCGCCCTTCCGGATTCGTTACAAATGGTTGTATCACGGCGGGATTTTGGCCATCCTGTGGTTTTATGCCTGGCTGACGGGTTTTTCGCCGTCGGTGTTGCGTGCGGTGATTATGTTCGGATTTTTTCAATTGGCTTGGGAGGCCGAGCGGGAGGTTTCGGGTTTGCATATATTGGTTTTGGCGGGCTTTGTGATTTTGCTCATTAATCCGGCTATGGCGGGTGAAATCGGTTTTCAGCTGAGTTTCGGGGCGGTGGCGGCCATTATTTTGTTTTTCGGTTTGTTTAAGAAAATCTATTATCCGCGGAACAAAATCCTGCAATATTTTACGGATTTACTTTATGTTTCCCTTGCGGCGCAGTTTGGCGTGGTGCCTTTGGTGTTGATGTATTTCCACCGCTTTTCGCTTGGATTTGTGGTGTCGAATTTTGTGGTTGTTCCTTTGCTGACGGTGGTGTTGGGACTGGGATTTTTGGCCATAGCCCTGTTGCTGTTCCGCTTGCCGGCGGATTGGATTTTGCAGGGCTTGGATGTGATGTTGGGGTGGATGAACGGACTGATTCACCGGATAGCGGCCTGGAAAATCGGGGTGATGAAGGATATCTATTTTTCGCCCGCATTGGCCGCCGGATTGTTTTTGTTTACTTTGGGTTTGTATTTGTGGTGGCAGCGACCGGTGCGCAGACGGCTATTTTGGTTGGCGGGCGGAATTTTGGCGTTTCAACTGCTTTGGCTGCGGGATTACGACCGGCGGCGGCACAGCAGCGAATGGGTTTTGGCCGAACACAAGGGAAAACCTTTGCTTTTGGGCCGTAACGGAACGGAATTACATATTTATTCGGATACGGCCGTTTACCGGGGCGTGGCAGCGGGATTTGTGCGCGAAGCCGGCGTGCGGCGGGTGGACACAGCCGCTTTTCCGGAGGTTTTCCGGTTGTCCGGACGGCGTTATTTGCTTTTGGACACGGTGGTTTCCGTGGCGCATTTACCGCGGGCCGATGTGTTGATCCTTCACCGTTCGCCCAAGCTGAATTTGGATATGGTGCTCAACCGCACGGGCGCCAAGCACTTGATGGTGATGCCCTACAATTATGCCTACCTGCGAAGGCGTTGGGCGCAAACAGCCCGGGCACGGGGATTGGAATATACGGATTTGAGGGAGGTGGGGATGGTGAGGTTGGAGTAGGCAACCATATTGAGGGTTAGATGAATAAATTTAAATTTGCACAAAAAATTGAAGTAAACTTATTAATACAAGAAAAGAATGATTTTAGACAAATATCAATTAGTTGGAAAAAAACAAAAACGTGGATATTCAGCAACAGCAAAAGTTGTAAATGAAGATGGACAACTTTTTTTTATTAAATGGATTAAAGGAATAAAAAAGAACTCTCAACAAAGCAGAATTCTGTTTGATAAATTGCGTAAACTAAAAAAAGCGGTTCATCCTTCATTACCTAAAATTATTGAATATGATTGGGACGAAGAAGAAGGTGCATACTATATTATTTTTGAAAATATTGAAGCCCAGACACTTGAAGAAAAAGTTAATGATATTCATCCTTCATATTTCCTTAAAGGTATTGAACAAATTGTTAGTTGTTTAAAATCTTTACACCAAGAATATAGAATTTCTCACGGAGACATAACGCCAGCAAACATTTTAGTAGATGAAGAATTAAATTTTTACTTGATTGACTTTGGTATATCAGATATTGCAGCCACATTAAGTCAAAGTGCAAGTGAAGAAATTTTTGCAAGAGCTTTTGCAGCACCTGAAAAATGGAATAGAAAATTAAAAGGTAAAGGTTTCCCTTATCAAGCAGACATTTATTCTATTGGTAAAGTTATTGAATGGTTTTTTGAGCAAAGTAATAATGAAGAAATTGAAGAAATAAAATTAATAATTGATAATTCTTGTAAAAGCGAACCAACGAATAGGTTAAATTACAATTCGTTATTAGAGCAAATTCAGAAATTACAATCTTCCACAAATTTTAATCAAGATAAATATTATGTATTTGTGTATAATGATAATGATTATGAATTAGATAATTTCAGGAAATTTATAGAAGATTTAAACAATGAAGAATATAAACCAAAATTTGATATAAACTTTAATAATAATGAAAGTGAAAAAATCCGTTTCAAAGTTTCTACCAAACATTTTGTAGGTTTTGGATTTTGGAATACTTATAATTTAAAAATAGGAATTTATAAAATCATCTACAAGGAAGAAGACGAGCAGTCTTGGAAATATGCAAATAAAGACGGTGTTAATATTCCTTTTTCAGTTGAGTTTTTAATAGAAAATAGCTTTTACTATATTAAACCATTTGACCTAACACCTTTTTTCAAAAAAATTCAAAAAGAAAAACAGCACGAAGGCGAATACAGAATAGGGAAAAGGAAAATAGTCGAGGAATTAAATTTTTTTAAGGAGCTAATAAATAAGGAATTGGAGGTTATAGAAAAAAATGCCTTACGACTACGATACAAGAGTTTTGAGAAAAAGGGAGATTATGAAATTTGGTTTAAAATTGATGATAACGAAAATGATGATAACGAAAAATATAGCTCAAATGGTTTTATAATCAACCATATAGATAGAGCAACACCACCAAATCCCGAAGAATTTGAATATATTATTAGTCAAACTGCTGACAAAAAACAAATAAAAGATCCCGTAAAATTTACAGGAATAGCCTATGATTTCAATTCTAAAAAAAGAATTCTAAAATTTAAAGATTGCGAAAGATTAGATTTTGATAAAATACCGAAAAACGGATACATTTTTGAAAATACAGTAAAACAAGAAGAAGAGAAAAAACGACAACAAGAAGCTATTAGGAAAGTTGAATATAATGAAGTTCAAAACAGGGATTTAATTCATTATCTATTCAACCCGAAAGATTTACAAGGAAAATTATTAAATATCTACGAATTAGAAAAAATATATCAAACGGATGAAAAAGGTAATTCATTTGTTTACAGCCCAAATCAAACAAGAGCAATACTTAATGCTATTCATAGAGAACCTTTAACCGTCATTCAAGGTCCCCCGGGAACAGGAAAAACTACTGTAATTACTGAAATCGTTTTTCAAATTTTGCATAAAAACCCTGATGCAAAAATTTTAATTACTTCTCAAACAAATGACGCCGTAGATAATGTTTTAGACAATTTATTAGAAAAAGATATACCGATTGTTCGGTTAAGTGGAATACGAAAACCCAAAGAAAAATTAGAAAAACACACCCTTGAACGAAAAATAGAAGGTTGGAAACAAGAAGTAAGAAAAAAAGCTATTAGTAATTGGAAAAAAATTGAAACTGATTTTAAAAAGAAACTTGAAAAAGAAAATATTTTGCTGTTGCCAATTTTTAAAATCCTAATTTCAAAAAAAGAATGGAAAACGAAAAAACAGAAAATAGGTAAAATTTTAGACAGAATTAATAATTATCCAAATTTATCAAACAGTTTAGAAATAGAAAGTGAATTTATCGAAGAAATAAATAAAGTTTTAAAAATTGACATAAAAGATTTCTTTACAAAATTAAAGATACATAACAATTGGCTTGCAACGGTCAGTTCCCTTGATGAAAACAGCCAAATTAATCAAAAATTAATTGATACAATTAGAGTAATTGGAGCGACAACAAATCATATTGCAGCCAAAAAATACCAAAAATATAATTTTGATTTTGATTACGTCATTATGGACGAAAGCGGAAAGGCAACAACCGCAGAAGCCTTAATTCCATTGGTAATGGGAGACAAAGCTATTTTAGTTGGCGACCACAGACAGTTAAGACCAATGCTTACTGCAAACAGAGAAGTAGAAAAATGGTTGAGAGAAAAATACAAAACAGATGATGAAGAATTTGATAGTTGGGACGATTATTTTAATCGCCCCAGCTTGTTTGAAAAAATTATTGAGAATCATTGTTGTCCGGTTAAAGAACGGAACGCGAAATTTTTAATGTTAAGTCATTGAAAATCAATTACCGTGCATTGTAATTTTAAAAATAACCCCCCAATGTTGGAAATAGTG
>JALWYR010000057.1 GCA_027003085.1 Flavobacteriales bacterium | reverse complement strand
CCAAAAGACTGACGAATAAATTCCGGTTCCACGGGTTGCAGGCGTTTGATGGCTACGGCGTGGGGCGAATAAAACACGGCCGCCCGGTCGGCCGCATCCAAACTGCCGCGGTAGTTGGGAATAAACTCCTTGCTCAAACTGCTGTATGTGTGCAGTTCCAAAACGGCTTTCAGCCGGCGGTGGGGATAAAGTTCGCGAACCGCCTGCACCGAAGCACGCACTTTGGACGGTGCGTGGGCAAAGTCGCGATAAATCACACAGCGGCCATTGTCGAATATTTTTTCCAAACGCAAGGATGCGCCTTCGAAATCCTGCACGGCACGGTAGAAATCCTTGGGTTCGATACCCAGTTCTTGTGCCGCGGTGGCGGCGGCGGCAAGGTTTTGCATATTGTGGCGGCCGAAAATGCGCAAAGGAAATTCGTGTCCGTCATACAGCAAAGTAAAACGACGGTCGTCCACACGATAATCGGGTGTCCGGTAGGGAATGACTTTCAGGTCGGGGCGGAGCCGGGCCAAGTCGCGAAGCACGGGGTCTTCGGCGTTGTAGATAAGCGTTCCGCCGGGTTCGATATAATCGGTAATGAACCGGCGGAATTGGGCGGCATAGTTTTCGGGTGTTTTGAACACGTTGATATGGTCAAGGGCAATGCCCGTGAGCACGGCAATATGGGGGCGGTAATGAAAAAATTTGGGCCGGTCGTCGAGGGGCGAAGTGGGATATTCGTCGCCTTCGAGCACGATGGTGTCGGCGCTGTTGGTAAGCCGTATCATGCGGTCGAAACCTTTGAGTTGGGAGCCCACCATAAAATCGGGTTGGCGACCGTTGCGCACCAGGCCGTGCAGCAGTATGGCCGTGGTGGTGGTTTTGCCATGGGAACCGCCGATGACCACGCGGCGTTTGTCGCGCGACTGTTCGTAGATAAATTCGGGATAGGAATACACGGGCAGGCCGAGCTCGCGCGCCCGGAGCAATTCGGGATTGTCGGCCCGTGCATGCTTACCCAGGATGATACCGTCCAAATCCGGCGTGATACGTCCGGGGAACCAGCCCAATTTATCGGGCAGCAAACCGGCCCGTTCCAGGCGCGAACGCGAGGGTTCGTAAATCTCATCGTCGCTGCCCGTAACGGTGTAGCCCTTATCGTGGAGCGTAAGGGCCAAATTGTGCATGGCACTACCGCCGATGGCGATAAAATGAAAGCGGGGCATATTTAATGGTCTTGATGATAATAGAGTTCGAATTGCAGTTGCACATCGGGCCAGGTTTTGCTCACGCCGTCTTTGCCCGTATGTTTGTCTTCGCACATGGTGTGCAGGTTGTAGAGTGCCCGGCCGGCTTTGAATTGCTTGACCACGTCGATACGGGCATCGCCTTGGAGGAAACCGTCTTTTTGTTTAACCGTAAAATCGACAGGGATTTCCCTGTTATTCATTCGTATAACGGTATGCAAAATATTGGTAGTGGGTTCCCATCCGGCGGTTCGCAATTCGATGAGGTTGGTGTCCATCATCATTTGGAAAAAAGCGTCGCGCAGGATTTGGTCGCGCCCGGCATTTCCCGAAAACACCGAAGCGCTTTTGATGCTAACACTTGCCTTGTCAAGCAAAGCGTTGGGAGCATCTGCATTGGTGTTGAGCCGGTAGGAAAATTCCTTGAAGGTTCCGCTCACGGGCACTTTGGCCGTTGTTTTGTAGGCCGTCCACCGGATTATTAAGCTATCGGCGGTGAAACGGGCCTGTGAATGGACTTGTTTGGGCGGAGAGGTTATTTCGGGGCTTTGTTGCCGGGGTGTGGCGGCGGGGGAATTGCCGGAGTTGCCTTCGTTTTGACAACCGGTCAAGGAAAAAAGGCTTATGGATAACAATAAAATTAAACGTTTCATATTTTTTGGGTTTTGAGGTAAAGATACGAAAAAAGGTATGTGGGGATATACCCATATTTATGCAAGCCCGTAAGGAATTTTGCAAATTCAATTAGTGGGTGCAACTTTTCGGGGGTGTTGATTAGCCGTTTTGATTTTATCGTATCCTTTTGGTGAAAATTGATGTTTGGTGTTTTTGGTATTTTCCAAACATAAGTGTTATATATCACTTTTATCTTATATTTTAGGTTTTCCGGTTGAACCGGTTGCAGGTGTAGAATTTAAAAAATACATCAATAATCGGGGTGTTTACCGAAGGTTGCTAACATCCGAATCTGATATCAAGGATGATTTTCCCGTTTTTTCTCCACCTAACCCAGCCGATAATGTCTTTTTGGGATGGCCCCTCGCCAGGCACGCATTCTTTGTCGTCTTTTACTTTGAGCCAATCTCCTTTAATTTCTATGGGCACGTAAGTGTATTTCATATAATCCTTGATAATTTCAGCACTATCGTTGGGTGCTTTTCTTAGTGGGTTTTGAGGCCTTTTATATAGGTATGGCGAACCGGCCATAATGTATTGTTCGGGGGTTTTAAATTCCAAAATATCCTTGTATCTTTTATCAATCAAATACGTTTTACCGTTTATTTTTACCAGATAAAATTTATCATTCAAATCTTTGGCTTTCATTATAAATAAGCCGTATTCTGCATCATAATGATCGGTGGACAAAAGATGCTTGTATAAATGTTCGTCATCAATTATTTCATAAGGTTTCCCATTGATTATTACCCGTTTTTCTTTGAAATAATAAACCGTGTCTCCGGCTTTATTCAGAATAACTAATGATTTCCCGTTATGGTATATCGAAGCCAAATCAATATGTAAAAATCCTTCTTTGCTTTGTGCAGAACGATTCGCGGATTGCTTTATCGTGTTACGGCTATCAATGCTTATGGGTTTTTGTGATACAATTCGATTGTCGGCCGAAACATTATTATCATTATTACATCCGTAGATTGTTAAAATGAGTGTTGCTAAAAATATTTGACGGATAAGTTTATTTTTAAATTTGAGGAACTTGTTTATTTTCATCGTTTTCCAAATGTAGTTTTGCCATGTTTTTTTTTGTGCATGAAAGATTAAAATTTTTTAAACTCTCACGGATTCAACCGCACAATTTTCCAACTTAAATCTTCCTGCAAATCGTAGCGGATGCGGTCGTGGAGCCGGTTGGGACGTCCTTGCCAAAATTCCACGCTGCGCGGTTCCACCAAATAACCGCCCCAATGCGGCGGCCGGGGAATTTCGCGCCCTTCGAACCGTTTTTCAAACTTCCGGTAGCGTTCGATGAGCGCTTGCTTGGAGGCCACGGGCCTGCTTTGCTCCGAAGCCCAAGCGGCGATTTGGCTGCCGCGCGGACGGCTTTCGAAATAACCGTCCGAAAGGTTTTCGGGTAGTTTGCGCGCAATACCTTTGATAATCACTTGCCGTTCCAGCACGGGCCAATGAAAATGCAAACTTACGTGCGGATTTTGTTCAATGTCCAAGCCCTTGTCGCTAAGGTAGTTGGTGTAGAAGATAAAGCCGTCCCAACGGAATTTTTTCAGCAGCACCGTGCGGATACCCGGAAATCCGTCGCGGCCCATGGTGGCCAACTGCATGGCATTGGGTTCCACGCAGTTTTCGTCCCTTTCGGCTTGGAAAAACCAGTCGCGGAAAAGTTCCATTGGGTTCTGCGGCACCAGGTGTTCGTCCAGTTCGTCCTTGCCGTATTGGCGGCGGTAGTGGCTCAGGTCTTTTTCCATGGGTCAGAAACTTAGGATTTTGCCCTCGAAGGCCATTTCGGTATTGGGAAACACGGCGCGGGCTTCGTCCAGCAGGACCCGCGGGTCGGGATAGCGGGACGAAAAATGTCCGATAACAAGTTTGCCCACGCCGGCATCGCGGGCGACCATAGCCGCTTGCCGGGCCGTGCTGTGAAAGGTTTTTTCAGCCAAGGCGGCATCGGCATCGGCAAAGGTGGCTTCGTGGTAAAGCACGTCGCTCCCCTCGATGTGAGGAATAATTCCGGGCAAGTAGGCCGTGTCGGTAATATAGGCATATTGACGTGGCGGCGGAGGCGGAAGGGTGAGCTCGTCATTGGGAATGCGGGAGCCGTCTTCGCGTATGAAATCTTCGCCGGCTTTGAGTTTGTGATAGGCCCAAATACCAATTTCGGGATGGCGGGCTATGGCTTCGGGGTTGAGTTTGCGGGGCTTGGGTTTTTCGCGAATCACGTAGCCCGTGGTGGGCAGGCGGTGGCGCAGCGGAACGCTGTGCACCGTAAAATGTTTTTCGTCGAGTATTTGATACGGCCGGTCGGCCGTTACGGTATGGAAATGCAAGGGATAGGTCAGTTCCACTTGCGAAGCACGAAACACTTCATCCAGCAAACGTTCCAATGGCGGCGGCCCGTGCAGGTGGAGTTCCGTGCGCCGGTCCAGCAAGCGAAGCGTGGACAAAAGCCCGAACAGCCCGTAGAGGTGGTCGCCGTGGAGATGGGTGATAAAGATATGTTTGATGCGGCCGAATTTGACCTTGTAGCGGCGCAACTGCATTTGCATGCCTTCGCCTGCATCCAACAGCAACCATTGATTGCCGGCCATAAGTGCCTGTGCCGACGGAAATTCGCCGGGCTTTGGCGTGGCCGAATGGCAGCCGAGGATGCGTAGCTCCATCATGCGGATGTTAGATAACGGGCCAAACGGTTACCACCAACCAAACGATGAAAAGTATCAGCATAAAAACGGCCGTCATACGCATTAGGCGTTCCTGGCGTTGGAGCCGTTGATGCAGGTCGGTCAGTTGTTGTTCATGACGTTCGATGTGTTGTTTCAGTTCGTTATGATTGTTCATTGGATTGGGATTTATTGGATTTGTTTTCGGTTTTTTTGTAGGCGTCGATGATTTTTTTGACCAAGGGATGGCGCACCACATCCTGGTCGCCCAGCCGGATGATGTCCACGCCGGGAATTCCGCCCAACAGGTTGAGGGCTTCGAACAGGCCCGAGCTTGTTCCGCGGCGCAAATCGATTTGCGAAGGGTCGCCGGTGATGATGAATTTGGCGCCGGCACCCATGCGCGTGAGGAACATTTTCATTTGGGCGTGGGTAGTGTTTTGGGCTTCGTCCAGTATGACGAAGGCGTTGTCCAAGGTGCGTCCGCGCATAAAGGCCAAAGGGGCGATTTGGATTATGTTACGCTCCATAAAATCTTGTAACTTGGAGGCGGGAATCATGTCAAACAGCGCATCGTAGAGCGGTTGCATGTAGGGGTCGAGTTTTTCCTTCATGTCGCCGGGCAGGAAACCCAGGTTTTCGCCGGCTTCCACGGCGGGGCGGGTCAGGATGATGCGCTTGACGTCCTTGTTTTTGAGGGCGCGCACGGCCAGGGCCACGCTGATGTAGGTTTTTCCCGTTCCGGCGGGTCCGGTAACGAACACCAGGTCGTTCTTTTCCACCGAGCGAACAATGCGCAATTGGTTGGGTGTGCGGGCTTTGATGATGCGTCCGCCGGTGCCGTGCACCACCACATCGTCGGCTTCCAAAAAGCGGCGGTAGTCGGCCGAGTCGGTCAGGATAATTTTTTCGATGGTTTCGGGGTCCAGGGCATTGTAGTTGTCCACATAATCGAGCATGAGCCGGATTTTGTTTTCCAGCTGGTCGAGGGCTTGCGGGTCGCCCAGGATTTTGAGCATGTTGCCGCGACTGATGAATTTGATTTTGGGATAAAAACTTTTGAGCACGTTCAGGTTGCGGTTGGCCTTACCCAGGAAATCGCTGAGTTGTTCGCGGTGGATTCGGATGCTGCGTTCGGTCAATGCGGATAGATTTTATCGAGGGTTAAACTAAAACAAAGATACGTTTTTTTTTCGGCGGCTATGCAAGAGGTACAAATATATTTTAGCAATGATTAAAGTGTATTGAATTACGGTGTTTTCAATATTTCAGATGCCTTGCTAATAAAATTTTTTGTATATTGCTTTATCAAACAGCTAAAAGAGATGGGATTCGTATTGACCTACAAAATACTAGACAAATATTTTAGGTTTTTGTTCCGGCTTGACAATAAATCCAAAAAAAGATTGATTATTCGTTTAATCGAAACTATCGAAGTCAGGTCCGGCAAAAAACATGATTTTAAGGAATTATTTGGCGCTTGGGAGGGCAATGAAAAGGCAGAGGATATTATCAGTGAGATTAAACGTTCCAGAGTTGAAAACCGTGAAATGGAAGATTTTTGATGAAGTACTTGTTGGATACCAATATTTGTATATATTTTTTTAAGGGAAAGTTTGACCTGGACGCTAAGATTGCTCAAATCGGGATTGAAAATTGTGCCATATCGGAGATAACACTGGCCGAACTTCTATTTGGCGCTGAAAATAGCGCATATCCCGAGAAAAATTTGGCCATAGTAGAAAAATTTGTTGAATATATCAGTATCATTCCGATTTTGGATGCGATCCCTTTATATGCAAAGGAAAAGGTGAGATTAAGAAAGTCGGGAAAAATGATTAGCGATTTTGACTTGTTTATCGGTTGTACTGCCGTAGTGAACGACCTTATTATGGTTACCGATAACATACGCGAATTTGAACGTATCGATAATATCACTATTGAAAATTGGATAAAACGATGACATGTTCTGTCGTCATTACGTCCGATAATTTATTGGATAAATAAAACCCGCGCCAGGGATGGGAGCGGATTGCTTTATGTTTTCCTTGTTCTTTCTTTTGCTCGTCCAAAAGAAAGAACCAAATCATTAAAAATGTTTTTTGTTCGGCGAAGCCGAACAAAGAAAAGAGCACTTTTTCAATAAATTTTTCGGGGCGTCATAGGAGTAAAATTTATGACGCCCCGAAAACCGCGGTCAAAATTTGGCGGGCTTCGCCCTGGATTTCCAAATTTTGCCCGCCTATTTTGGTGAAAAAGATTTTGTTATTCGCTTCGCGAATCTTGGATTTTTTCTATCAATACCCAAAGGACGAGTGTAACCCCGACGGAGCGGGTTTCCCCCGTGTTGCCCTCAGTATGTCATTCCCGCGAAAGCGGGAATCCAGGGGATCCGGTTTGTCTTCTTTTGTCATTCCCGTAATGCGGTTTTCGCCTTCAACATTTGCAATAGCAGAACGATGTCATTCCGACGGAGTTTTGCCGGTGTTAGCAATGCAAAACGATGAGGAATCTCTTCACGGATTGGACAATAGGAACGCAAAATTCCGCCCCGGATGAAACATCCGTTTTGAGATTTCTCAGTCGCGTCCTGCGGACGCTCCATCGAAATGACACGCTGCTTCAATGTTTACAGTAGGAGAATATAAATCACAAATCGTTAATCATCTGTTCGAAGTTCGATATTCAAGCGCGATTTATCGCGCGCCATAAAGCGCCAGGGATGGGAGCGGTTATGCGGCGTGGGGGCGCGGCATGGTTTGCTGCCGGCGAGCAGGCTCCGAGGAATCGAGGAGACACCGCAGCCGGCCCTTAGCAAACCGCCGCGGCCCGAGGCGAATTTAAGCGGACAGCCCGGCGGGCGCCACGTGAA
>JALWYR010000056.1 GCA_027003085.1 Flavobacteriales bacterium | reverse complement strand
GTTTGCATCATTTCGATGGCACAGCAACTGGTGCCGAAATACAAAGGCCACAGCGAATTTTTGCGGCCCCAGTTGATGATTTTGTCCAAGGTGGTGATGACGATGTTTCCGCCGTTGCCGCCCGGGATGATTTGCCCGGGAAAATCTTGGGGCACCACGTTGTGCGTGGCCGGCGCATCGGGCGTATCACCGATAAAATACTGTTTGTTGTCTAATTCACCCATTTCAATGCGTCTTTTTTCCATGCATATACCAAACCGATGCCCAAGATGAGCAGAAATATCAATATTTCCACAAAGGCCACCGTTCCGATTTCACGGAACACCGTGGCCCAAGGCACCAGATACACAATTTCGATGTCGAAAATCAAAAATATCAGGGCAAAAAGGTAATAGCCCGTGCGATAACGCACCCAGGTGGGCCCTATGGTGCGCATTCCCGATTCGTAGGGCAGGCGTTTTTCGGGATTATCCGATTTGTAGGAAATCAAATTGGAAAGTCCCACTGCTATCAGTATCAGGGCGATACCCGCCAGCAGAAAGACCAAAAGAGCAATTTTACCCATAATGTTCCGCTTATCTTTGGACAAAGATACCAACCTGCCTATCGGCAAAAATGATATAGGTCAGCTAAATGAGGTTTTTCTTTACGGCATTTAATGAATTTTAAGCAGGTGTTTTTCGTTTGTTTTGCTGTTGGAGAACTTTTATGATGTTTTCTTATTTCTTTATAGCTGCAATGATATTGATTATGTGCTATTATTTGCAATGAAATCCGTGAAATATTTCTTATCGACTAAGCAGGATACATTCACCTTAAAAATACCTGATTTCGATATTTGCCTCTTGAAGTTTATTATGCAATCTTTCCCAATGATTATTATTAAATATTCCAAACGGGTAATAATGCGCTTGGAATTCATTTGTAATAATTCTCAGCCCGTCAGGCAGTCTGAAATATTCATCGCGAAATACAACCTCACGTATGTCTTTGAACGCAAAAATTTTTTTGTACCAGAAAAACAGGTAGTTTCTGATGATCATTCTATCCTGCTCAAATATTACATAATTTAAGAATCTTCCAAAGGCAGCCGCCATTCCTAATAGTAATAAAATCACAAAAAACGAACTAAAAGTAAATGCGAAACCCGAAGAAAGGGCAATTATATAACTTAAAAATATGTATCCCACGGAAATAAGTAGCAAAATAATGCTCAGTCCATACAACGAAAATAAATTTCCTTTTATTGTTTCGCTACGAACAAAATAATTATAGACCGGCGGTTGAAGTTCATGTTCGTTGAATAACTTGTGCAAGTATATTTTTATTTTCCATAAACCCCGATAGTAAGCATCAAACAAATACTTTTCGGTTCCATCGGAAAACTCCAATTTCATACCTTCGAAATAATGTGGCATAAAGAAAAACTTGATTGGAAATTTTCCGGTTAGCTGAATGTTCGTAATGGCTTGTACCGGATATTGTTCCTTCGAAAACAAGGTTTTAAATGTAATGGTGTTGTTATTTATTTCTATCGTCGGAATGTTGAAGTAGAAAATTGCAACATATAAAGCTATTCCCCATAAGACAATGAAGGCTGTGATAATTTTTAGTGGATAACCTTCGTTTGAAATATAACTTTCCAAGAACAATTTTCCAATAAAAACAAAAAATACGGAAAAGAGCAAATAAGAGACTAAAAAAAAGATCTTTTTATGGATTTTTATCCGCATAGAACAATGCTGATTCTTTTAAACATTCAAATCCTCACTCCGTCATCTCCCCCCGCAGCGACTGCCCCATAAACCGCACAAAGGATTTATCCGACACCCCTTTGCCCAGCAAATACATCATTTTTACCAAGGCCGCTTCGGTGGTCAAATCCTTACCCGGAATGGCGCCGGCTTCGAACAGGTGCTTGCCCGTGGCATATTTTTCGGGAAACACCCGCCCTTCGGCACATTGGGTAACATTGACCACCTTGATGCCACTGTCGGTGGCCCGGCGGATGCGTTCGTCCAGCCATTCCAAGCGCGGTGCATTACCACTGCCATAGGTTTCCAACACCACCCCGCGCAATTGCGGATATTGGAAAATCACATCAAAATACTCGGGGCGCATACCCGGAAAGATTTTCAATGGAATCACACGGGTTTCCAGCCGGTCGAACACCTGAAACACACCCTTGGACACGGGCCAAATGCGTTCGGGAAAAAATTCAATTTCCACCCCCGCACGGGCCAAGGGCGGATAATTGGGCGAAACAAAGGCGTTGAAATGTTCCGAACTGTATTTCACGGTCCGGTTGCCGCGTAGCAGTTCATATTCGAAATAGATGCTCACTTCGGGCACCCGCGGCTTGGTCTTTTCGTAACTTCCCGCAATTTCCACAGCCGTGATAATGTTTTCTTTGGCGTCGGTGCGCAGGTCGCCAATGGGCAGTTGCGAGCCGGTAAACACCACGGGTTTGCTTAGGTTTTCCAGCATAAAACTCAATGCCGATGCCGTGTAGGCCATAGTATCGGTGCCGTGCAACACCACAAAGCCGTCGTAGTCGTCATAGTTTTTACGTATTATTCCGGCCAATTCCGCCCAACGCTCGGGCATCATATCCGACGAGTCCACCGGCCGGTCGAAGGCGGTAAAATCAATCCGGTGGTCCAACAAATCCAATTCGGGAATATGGCGGCGGACAGCCCCGAAATCAAAGGGCTGCAAGCTGCCGTCGGCCCGGCGTTGCATCCCGATGGTGCCGCCGGTGTAAATCAACAGTATTTTACTCATACACGCGTTCCAACATTGGGTAATGGGTTATTTCCACAAATTTACGCATACGTTCCCTGATTTCGTCCCGGTGCAGATTTTCCAAGCGCCGCGTGCCGAAATCCTCCACCGTAAACGATGCCAAATTGGCCCCGCAAATAATGGCGTCTTTCAGTTCGTTGAAGCCAAAACTTTCATACCGGCTCAGATGTCCGGCAAAACCCCCGGCAAAAGTGTCGCCCGCACCCGTAGGGTCGCGGAACACTTCCAACGGATAGGCGGGTGCCATAAACACCGCATCGGCGTGGAAAAGCAACGAACCGTATTCTCCCCGTTTGATCACCACATAGTCGGGCCCCATTTGCATAATGTGTTTGGCCGCCGTGATGATGGAAAACTCCCCGGTCAGTTGGCGGGCTTCCTCTTCGTTGAGCATCAGCAAATCAACCCGGGCAATCACCGCATCCAATTCCTTGCGGGCCGTGTCCATCCAAAAGTTCATCGTGTCCAACACAATCAGTTGCGGACGCGCATCCAATTGGTCCAAAATCCGTGCTTGAACCGACGGATGCAAATTCCCCAAAACCACCAGGTCGGGACGCCGGTAATCCGCGGGCACCTGCGGATCGAAATATTCCAGGGCATTGACCTCGGTAACCAGCGTATCGCGCCGGTTCATATTTTCGTAGTAATAGCCCTTCCAGTAAAAACTTTTGTGTCCGTCCAGGCGTTGCACTCCTTGCAAATCGATGCCGCGGCGCCGGAATTTGTCCAAAAGCTTATCCCCGAAATCATCGCCCACCACCGAAACAATGCCTACATGAGCGCCAAAAAGCGAAGCGGCAAACGACAGGTAGGTGGCCGAACCGCCCAACATACGGCCCGAATGTCCGTAGGGCGTGGTTACTTCATCGAAGGCCAAGGTGCCGGCCAAAAGGATTTTTTTCATTCCTCCGATTAAAAACCAAAAATACGGAAAGTTTTTCGGTAAAAACAAAATTCCTGCCACAAAAAAACCGCTTCCCCACAGAGAAGCGGCCCGGTGACTCCGGCAGGATTCGAACCTGCAACCTCCTGATCCGTAGTCAGGTGCTCTATCCAGTTAAGCTACGGAGCCCTTTTGCGGGAGCAAAGATACAACTTTTTTGTTTTGGTCCAAGCCCCGGTTTTCCAAAAACCGCAAAATATTTTTTTTTCGGACTTCCGGAAACCTGCAAAGGAACGCTCGAAATAAAACCGCCTGACTGCCGAATCAACAAATAAACCGTGTATTCAGTTTTGGGAAATCTGCCGTAAACTTTTCAAAGCTGACCATACCGGGCTTGCATATTTATAAAAATACCTATTTTTGCGCCAGAACAAACCCAAAAACCTAAGATTATGTCTGACATTGCATCCCGTGTAAAAGCCATCATCGTAGAAAAACTCGGTGTGGATGAAAACGAAATTACCAACGATGCCAACTTCACCAACGACCTGGGAGCCGACTCCCTCGACACGGTGGAATTGATTATGGAGTTTGAAAAAGAATTCGACATTCAAATTCCCGACGATCAAGCCGAACAAATTCAAACCGTTGGCCAAGCCATCGAATACATCGAAAATCACCTGAAACAATAAGCATTCGATGAGCAGCAAACGAGTCGTTATTACGGGTTTGGGAGCATTGACTCCGATAGGGAATAATGTACCCGAATTTACCGAAAACCTTTTCAAGGGAGTCAGCGGCTCGGCACCCATATCGAAGTTCGATGCTTCCGAATTCAAGACTCGTTTTGCTTGTGAGGTCAAAAATTTTAATCCGGCCGATTTCATCGAACGTTCCCTGCTTCGCAAAACCGATCTTTTTACCCAATACGCCCTGGTGGCGGCGGACGAAGCTATCCGAATGGCCGGACTTAATGATAGTGAGGCGGACAAACAACGCATAGGTGTAATTATCGGCTCGGGCATCGGCGGGCTGAACGTTTTCCAACACGAAGTGGAAAACTATGTAGCCGGCGGGCGCAAGCCCAAATTCAGTCCGTTTCTCATTCCTAAGATGATACCCGACATGGCGGCCGGACTGATTTCGATCAAATACGGATACACCGGCCCCAATTACGCCACCGTTTCGGCTTGTGCCACATCGTCGCATGCCATCATCGATGCCTATCACCTCATTTTATTAGGAAAGGCCGATGTGATTGTTACCGGCGGTGCCGAATCGGCCGTAACCGAAGTGGGTGTGGGCGGATTTAATTCCATGCGCGCCCTCTCCACCCGCAATGACGAGCCTGCCACGGCTTCGCGCCCCTTCGACAAAGACCGCGACGGATTTGTCATTGGCGAAGGCGCCGGCATTTTGGTGCTGGAAGAATTCGAACACGCCCGCAAGCGTGGCGCCAATATCCTGGCCGAAATTGTGGGCGCCGGACTCAACGCCGACGCCTACCACATGACAGCGCCTCATCCCGAAGGTCAAGGCGCTGCCCGGGTTATGCAATTGGCACTGACCGACGCCGGCATCCGGCCCGAAGAAGTGGATTATATTAATGTGCACGGCACCTCCACGCCCTTGGGCGATATTGCCGAAGCCAAAGCCATCCTGCAAGTGTTCGGCGAAGCGGCCTACGGGCTCAATATCAGTTCCACCAAATCCATGACCGGCCACCTGCTGGGTGCCGCCGGGGCCGTGGAATCCATTGCTTCGGTGCTGGCCATCGGCAAAGGGCTTATCCCGCCCACCATCAACCACTTTACCGACGACCCCGAAATCGACCCCAAACTCAACTTTACCTTCAATAAGGCACAGGAAAGGCCTGTTCGTTACGCGCTGAACAACACCTTCGGGTTCGGCGGACACAACACTTCGATTGTTTTCAAAAAGTTTGAATAAATCCGCCTTCAAACGGCTTTGGTATCGCATTTTCGGCCGCGCGGAAAAATATTCCACGGCTTCGGAATTCGACCTGCGACTAAAAAAAATCCTGGACTTCCCACCCCAAAACACCGATTGGTATCGCAAGGCCTTTACGCATCCTGGCTACAATTTGCGGGACGAAAAAGGCAACCTCTACAATTTCGAACGCTTGGAATTTTTGGGCGATTCGGTGCTGTCGCTGGTAACGGCCGAATATCTTTTTCGCAAATATCCCGGGAAAAAGGAAGGCCAACTTACCGACATCCGGTCCAAAATGGTAAGCCGGAAAACGCTCAACCGCATCGGTCAGAAGTGGCAATTACGCAAATTCCTACCGCCGGCGGGCCGGCATCGCTACGGTCACGACCTGGAAGGTAATGTGCTGGAAGCCCTGGTGGGCGCCGTGTTTATGGACCAAGGATACGACCGGGCACGGCAATTTATCCTGAATAAAATCCTACCCCAAGTAAAGGTGGACCGGTTGGAAAATCACATTTCGAGCTACAAGGCCGAAATCATCGATTGGTGCCAAAAACACCGCAAAAACTACCGTTTCGACACACAAACCGAACCTACACGCGACGGCCGTCTACTTTTTCACGTCCGGCTTTTTGTGGACGACAAGCCGGCCGGACGCGGACGCGCATTTTCCAAGAAAAAGGCCGAAGAAACAGCCGCCCGGAATGCCTATCGTCATTTGGTCGAAGGCCGTTAATTTATCTTTTTTTAGGGCGCCCGGCTGCTCACGTTCACGCACCGGCGGTTGCTTCAAGACGACGGAGCGCTTTCGCACCCGCCGGCGTTCACGGCGTTGCAGCACTTGCTGCAACGCCCAGGCAGCCGCCGGGCTGTCTGCTTAAATTCGCCTCGGGTGCGTCGGTTTTTGCATTGCCGGCGCTGTGGTCTCTTCCTCCGGGAGCCCCCAGCGCCGAAGCAAAAAACACTTTCGCCCCTTCGGCTCATACCGCTCCCATCCCTGGCGCAAAAAAAGATTGCCCCGCATGGAGCAATCTTTATAAATTAATGCGTTGTCCGGACAGGATCAGGCCGGTTCGAGAGCTTCGTCCGTGGGTAATCCGTATTTGATAAAATCGATGATATAAAGAATGATACCCGTAGACAAAATAGTGGCTCCCGTAATCAATACCCAAAAATGAACCCGGATCTCATTTTGTACCTGACCGAAATCATATCCTAGTATTCGCTCCATATACACTTGGGCCACTCCGGCGGCTGCAAAGGCCGAAACCATAATCAGGATACCGATGTTGGACAACCAGAAGGCCACTTTACCACGCACGCTTTGGTATACTTTGCGTCCGGTCAGGTTAGGCAGGGCATAGGTCATGATGGCAAACACGATGGACGCGTAGGCACCCCAAAATGCCAGGTGCCCATGCATGGCGGTTACCAAGGTTCCGTGTGTGTAGAGGTTGGTTTGCGGCAATGTGTGTGCCAAGCCCAACACGCCGGCACCCAAAAAGGCTACAATGGCCGCATTGAGCGTCCAGAAAATGGCCAACTTGTTGGGGTGTTTTTTCTCGCCCTTGCTATACATGGACAAAGCCCAAAGCGTCATGGCCAAGAAAGCCAAAGGCTCCATGGCCGAGAAAATACCGCCTATAATCAACCAAATTTTGTTTACACCGATATAATAATAGTGATGACCGGTACCCAAGATACCCGACAGGAAGGTAAGTCCGATAACAACATACAACCATTTTTCGATCACTTCGCGGTCAACACCCGTAAGTTTAATCAACAGGAAGGCAAGGATACCACCCATAATCAATTCCCAAACACCTTCAACCCACAGGTGAACCACCC
>JALWYR010000055.1 GCA_027003085.1 Flavobacteriales bacterium | reverse complement strand
TTGTATATATATTCCATAATAAAATTATTTTTATAACAAAAATAATAATTTTTCGTATATATTCGTGAAGTATAACTATTTCCTCATCACCAACTCCAAATCCTGTAAAGGCACCGTGGCCGTAAAGCGGCCGTAGTTCAGAATGGCCTTATTGCCTTCGATGCGTTCGAGGGTGGCGTTGGCCGTGCTGCCTTTGAGGCGCACACGATCGCCCGGTTTGGGCACATAGGGCATACGGGCTATTTCTATCTTGGTCAGTTGGCGGCGGATGTCGTTGTTTTCCAAGAGTTTGCGGACTTCTTTCCGGGTTTTGTCCAATTGGCGTTTGGGCGTTTTTTCCGGTTTTTTGGCTTTTTGCTTCACAAATTCTTTTTCCCACCATCGCCCTACGGTTTTGAGCAAGCTTTGGCGGTCGCCGGTGCGTGCGGCCCGGTCGAACAGTTCCAGGATTTTACGGCCGGCTTCGGTTTGGCGATGTTCCTGCTCGTAAAGTTGGCGGAATTGGTCCAGTTTTTTAAGCAGGCGATAGTTTTGTTCTTCGAGTTCTTTTTGCCGTGCTTCCAGGGCTTTGGTTTGTTGTTGCAAGATTTCGGAGTTTTGGTGCAGATTTTTCTTTTCGGCTTGCAACTGGCTTAACGTCCGGTCGAAATGCACCTTGGCGCGGTCCACTTTCTTTTTGGCCCGGTTGATAATGCTCCAAGGGATGCCCATACGGGCGGCCACTTCAAAGGTAAACGAACTGCCCGGTTGGCCGGTGATGAGCCGGTAGGTGGGTTCCATTTTTTTCAGGTCGAATTCCATATAGGCATTGATCACACCGTCCAATTGTTCGGCCCGTAGTTTCAGGTTGTTGTAGTGCGTGGTGATGATGCCGTAGGCACCGCTTTTTTGGAATGCTTCGAGGAACACTTCGGCCAGGGCACCGCCCAGTTCGGGGTCGGAGCCGGTGCCGAATTCGTCGATAAGAAACAACGTATGTTCATCGGCCAGCCGCAGGAAAAGCCGCATATTTTTGAGCCGGTAGCTGTATGTGGACAGTTCGTTTTCGATGGACTGGTGGTCGCCCACATCGCTTAAAATCTTACCGAAAAAAGGCATCCGGCTTTCGGGATGCACCGGCACGGGCCAGCCGGATTGGAGCATCAATTGGATAAGCCCGGCGGTTTTGAGCGCAATACTTTTCCCGCCGGCATTGGGGCCCGAAATGACCAGGATTCTTTGGCGAGGGTGCAGGTGAATGTCGTGAGGAACCACCGCTTCGCCTCCGGGCTTGTTTTTCAGAAGCAAGAGCGGATGATAGGCCTGACGCAGGTAGAGTTCGTTTTCGGTGGTCAATTGCGGCAAAACGGCACCTATTTCCTGCGAAAACCGGGCTTTGGCTTCGGCAAAGCCGGCTTCGACCAAAAAGCGTCCGTATGCGGCCAATACATCCAGGTGTTCACGGACAAAAGCCGCCAAATCTTTCAGGATGCGGACGATTTCGGTTTTTTCGTCGGCAGCCAGGTTTTGCAGGCGTCGCGTATGCGGAGCGGTGCTTTCGGGTTCGATAAACACGATGTTTCCGTTGCGCGAAGTGCCCAAAACTTGTCCGGGCACTTGGCGGCGATACATGGCCCGGACGGCCAACACGGGCCGGTCGTCCAAATAACTTTCGCCGATTTCGTCCAGCAGGCCGGCCTTTTCGTATTTTTTTCGTGTGCGGGCAAAAACTTCGTCGCGTTGGCGGAACACTTCGTGTATTTGCCGCCGGATGTTAGCCAGGGTTTCGGAGGCATTGTCTTTTACCAATCCGTCGCGGTCGATTTTGCTGCGTATTTCCCTGGCAATGGCGGGACGAATGTCCAGCAGGAAGAAGGCATCGTTCCAATGGGGATAATCCTTGCCGAATTTTTTCAGGAAGCGTTTCCATTCCATAAGGGTTTCCACGGCGGCGGCCATGGCCAAGAATGTTTTGGGTTCGGGGAAATAGGCCTCCACGCGGAGTTTTTCGAGTTCCTCATCATAAGGTTCAAATTGTGCCGGCGGAAAAGCTTCGCCGCGTTGAAGGGCGCGGAGCATTTCGTCGGTTCGGTAAAGGTCTTCTTCCACACCGGCACGGTTGGTATGGGGCCGGGCGTTCAAAATACGTGCTTTTACGGGTTCATTGACGGCATAGCGGGCCGTGTGTTCCAGCACTTGCCCGAAATCCAAATCGTCCAACACTTTGGGATGAATGTAGGCCATACCAACGAATATCCACGGCAAAGTTAGGGCAAATCGGGCATTTTACGGGATGGTAAAAAAAATCCTCCGCCACAGGGCAGAGGATTAAAGGGGATTTTCTAAGTTGTCAGAGGGCTTCTTCGAACGCGCGGCGGGCATTGGGCAGGGCAATGTTGAGCAAAAGACCCAATTGGACTTTTTTGCCATCGACCAACATGCCCCATTGGTAATTGTTTTTAAGCTGCATTACAACCACCACATTGTCGCCTTCCAAATCGAGCAAGTAATAGTCTTTCAATCCGGGGAATCCGGCGCCTTTGAGGGCTTTGGTCATGAATTCTGTAACACGTTCGAATAGGGCGGTTGCTTGCGGATTTGAGTTATATCCGGCAATGGATTGGCCTGTGCCGGTTAGCCAGATGTCGCATGCTAACAGTGCATTACCCAAATCTTCTTTCAGCACTTCAATGGCTTCGTTCAATTTCTTTACGTTCATAACAATTTATTTTTAGGGTTATCAAATGTCAGATTAAAGCTTGGGGATAAAGTTCCAATATTCGCGGACGAACAATAAAAAGCATTTGCCCCGGGATTACGGGATTTTCTTCAAAGAGGAACACCATAAAATGTTCGTCGAAAAACAAAACCATCATCATTTTGTTATCGTTCAGGTGAATTAAACCGTGGCGAATATTTTTCAAGCCAAGAGTTTCCATTTCGTTTTCCAAGGCCGAAGTAAGCGTGGTAAGAGCTTGGAGGTCATATGATGAATCCCCCTCTTCGAAATAAGTTTTTCCGTCGTAGCGTCCGATGAGGGCTATCAGATGGATATTACCATCCACCGATTCGTGAATTTCGGGAATGGCTTCTTTGAAAACACTGCTTTTGACAGGACGGGAAAGTTTGGGTTTTTCGGCAAGTTTTGAGGATGTTCCGGCCTGTGTTGCAGTGGGAGGAGTTCCTGTATTTCCCGGCTTGGCCTCGACGGTTGAAACAGGAGTAGTTATATTTTCCGCTTCCGGTTTAACAGGAACAGGATCGGTTTTGGATTCGGGTTTTGAAATCGGGTTTATATTGTCCTGAACTTTTCGGGTAGTTGTTCCGGGTTTGTCTGCAACCGGCGATTTCTTTGCGGATGAAACATTCGATTTGGGGGTAAATCGGAATTTATCCGGTTCGTCACTGGTCACACGTTTAACGGTTTCGTTGAATTTTTTCGAGGTTTCCGCAGCCTGTTGCTTTGCAGGAAATTTTTTGAATTCTTCCAAACGCCGTGGATATTTGCGTTTGGAAACTTCGTTACTCAAAATTTCTTCCAATGACCTGGGGGTAGATTTGTTTTTTCGGGAATTTTTTGTTTCTTTTTTCTTAAATATGTTCCACATTGTGTTTGTTTTTTGCAAGAGGTTTTATTGACAAATATAGTAATTTTTTTTCGAACAAAGTAAGTGTAATTACTAATTATATTATCAAAAAAATGATTAATGACATAAATTTATAATGAAAATATAAAAATAACGCATCTCTTTTGGATGGAAAAAAGAAATTCAAACCACATTTCATTAAAAAAATTTATAATAATTTTTAAGGAGTTAATATCGCACTCATATATCCCACCACTGCCGAATAGTCGCCCGTAATATCGCCACTGGTGCGGTAATCGATAAGGCGGGGATGCAAATTTAGTAGAATAGCGGCGGCAATGATGGCGGTTAAGCCTGTTTTTCCACAGGCCTCGCAACGATTCATTACCATCAAATCGCCATGGCGCACGGCCTCCAAGCAATGGGCATCCAAGCGGTTGGCTGTTTGCTGGTCGTAGTAATGGCTCAAATCGGTGGAAATTACCACGGCTGTGCCGGGGCGTTGAAGCACACTTTCCAAAACGGGAACCAAACTGCGGTAGTCCGTGTCGCCGTAGATCAATTCCACAATCGATGCGTCCGGGTTGTAGTAGCGAATAAAAGGAAATTGGGTTTCGGTACTGTGTTCCACCGCATGGGCACGTTTTTCGAAAGTAAAAGTAAACCCGGATTGCAAAAAATCATATAGTTCCTTGCTTCCGTCCAAAATGCCGAATGGCGTTTCGTAGCCGCTAAACGGGCCGATGCTCATGCCACGGAAATACACATGATGCGAAGGGCCTACCACAAGAATTTCACGCGCATCCGTATTACCCAAAAGCCGGTGAGCGGCATTGGCCGTAAATCCGCTGTAAACATAACCGGCATGCGGTGCAACAATGGCTTTCGGCTTTGCCGAAACAGGATAATCTTCCACACCGTCCAATATGGCGTTCCAGCGGTTGATCATCCGGCGGATTTCGCCGGCTTCGGCCGGATAAAAACGGCCGCGGTTGGTAGCTGTTCGTATCAGTTCCATACGCCAGGAATTGGAGTTTTGCATTGATAACATTTACCTTCTTCGAGTCGATTTGCCAAAATCACGTAACCCACCCGTTCGATGAGCGGCGCGCCACAATGCGGGCAATAAGTGATATTTCTTACGCCCACATTTCCCAGGTAGATGAATTTCAGTCCGGCGCGCTTGCCTATTTCATAGGCCTGCTCCAAACTGGTAACCGGAGTAGGCGGCCGGTCGGTCATTTTGTAGTCGGGATGGAAGGCCGAAAGATGCCAAGGCGTATCGGTGCCCGCTTCGTTGGCAATAAAGCGGGCGATTTTTTCCAAATGTTCGGGTGAGTCGTTGATGCCCGGAATAATCAGGGTGGTTACTTCGACCCATAAACCCGTTTCCTTCATCAATTTGATGGTTTCGCGCACCGTGAAGGGGGCTTTGAGTTCGCGCCGGTAATATTTTTCGTCGTAGGCCTTAAAATCCACATTGGCGGCATCGATGATGCCTTTCATATCGCGAATCACTTCGGGCGATTCGATACCATTGGTAACAAAGATGTTGCGGATGCCGAACTTGCGGGCTTCCAGGGCCACATCGCGTGCGTAGGGGTAAAAAATGGTGGGTTCGTTGTAGGTGTAAGCAATGCTCTTGCTGTCGTATTTACGGGCCAAGCGAACCAATTCTTCGGGCGAAACATAGTCTTGTTGTTCCACTTTTCGCACTTGCGAAATTTGCCAGTTTTGGCAGAACGAACATTGCATATTGCATCCCACGGTGCCTATGGACAAGGCCTTGGTGCCCGGAAGGAAATGATAGAGCGGTTTTTTTTCGATGGGGTCGATGTGGATGGCGGCGATTTTTCCGTAAACCAAATTGACCAAACGGCCGTCTTCGTTTTTGTTTACGCCGCACACGCCGGTTTGACCTTCGCGCAATTGGCAGTAGTGGCTACACAATTTGCAGCGAATACGTCCGCCGTCCAATTTATCGTAGAACTTGGACAAAACGGGTTTCCCGGTCAAAACCTTTTCACTCATCTTCTTCGAATTTTTCTACCTGGTAAACATATATTTCGGGATGTGCACGCAAACAATCCGCCGTCAGGCCCGCTTTTTGGCAAAGATGGGCAAAGAACAGGTCGAAATCCGGCAATTGTTCCCACACCTGGGGCAGGAAGGTGGCCTGCGCACCACCCAAGCGCAATATGACGCCGTCGATGCCCGGACGGATTTTTTGTCGTAAATCGTCCGTATCGGTGTAATCTAATGCTTGCGGAACGGTCAGGATGGATATTTCGATGCGGACTTGGGGTAATTCGTCCGGTTGCAAAGGCGGAAAACGCGGGTCGCGAAAGGCGGCATTTTTGGCATTGGTGATCACGTCGTCCAAGAGCGGACGAACAGGCAGGATGGAACCTATGCATCCGCGTAGTGTATAACCGCCGGCCGAACGCTGTTTGTTGAGCGTTACGAAAGTTGCCCGTTTTTCGGCCAAGGCAGGATAACGACGCAATAGCCCGTCCCAGTCGATCAACGACCGGCCGGCAAATTCTTCTTCGATGGCCAAACGGGCCGTGCGGAGTAATATTTTTTGGAGTTCCGGTTCCATATCCACGCCATTTTGACAGATTTCCTAACCGTATAATACATTGCAAAAAACGTGCAAATGCTTCAAAACTAACAAAATGGCGTGTTTTGGCAGAAAAACCGGTTAAAGCAAGCGCGTATAAGGCACAAAACCGGTTTCGCGTCCCAAAACGGGTTCGAACCCTTGGCCGGTGTAGCGGTAATTGATGTCCAAATTGGTGGAAATCAAATGCTGGTCCGGGGTGATATTAATCATCAACACATCACCCAGTATGCGATGCCGGCGTTTGAAATCATCGTCGGGTTTCCAATAGCCGGTAATTTCGTCGGCGCCCGTTTGCTTCAATAAATCTTCAAGGAAACGGAAAAATTTATCGAAATCCGGTTCGTGTTTCTTGTAGAACAAAATCCCCTTTTGCAAAGGATATTGCGAAACGGCCCAGTCAAATGTGGCATCCTTCGGAGCGCCGGGCCAAACAACGGCATCGGGGCTTTGGGTTTGCTTGCGAAGGGCCGAACCCAAGCGGCTTACCCATTTACGTATCCAACGGCCCAAAACAAATTCGCTTTGCCTGTTGACCAAAATCAACAAATAAACCACCAAGGGTAAAATGGCCACCACGGGCAGCCAAGCGCCCGCCCAAGGCGGAATAATACCGTCTTCGCCCAAGCTTTTACCAATCATGGCCAGCATATAGAAGGTCGTATAAATCAACAGGCCGAACACAAACGGAAGTCCGAACCCGCCTTTGCGGATTATGGCACCCAGCGGAATGCCCACCAGAAAAAGCAAGAATACATACAAGGGCAACGACCATTTTTCGTGCAGGGCATGGATGTATTTGTTCAAAAACACTTGTTGTTCGTGAAAACGCTTGATTTTCCGTTTGATAAAATTCAAATTAACCTGCGATTTGCTATGAGCCCTGGACAGGATACTGTTGAGCGCCGAAGGCGTGAAAACGGAAGTGTCGGTAATTATGTGGCGGAAGCCTTGGCCGGATTTTGTTCCTTGGGCCGCCAAAGTATGTCGTTGGTGCAGTTCGTTCAGGAAATTGCGGTGGGAACGTTCCAGTTTTTGCTGCAAAGAATCTATGGCCCGGATTAATTCGGCCGAATTGAGCATGTGGTATATGCGCATACGCGATTTACGCTCGTTGAGCGAATTCATTTTGGACAGGTCAATGTTTATTACATAGGTTTTGAAGCGCGAATCCACGGCAGGCAATTGTTTGCGGTCTTTGGACGTGCGTTGTTGGCGGGTCAGGTCTTCAAAATATTGTCCGTTGGTGAGCCGCAACTGCAAAATTTGGCGCACATTGTCGTTGATAAATTCGCCGTGGCGGGCCGTGATGATTTTTTCGGGAATGCCGTTTACTTCCTGATGAATAATCACATCTT
>JALWYR010000054.1 GCA_027003085.1 Flavobacteriales bacterium | reverse complement strand
TCACAATTAAATGTCCCTAAAACTTCGTCCAAAGGATAATACAAATCTTCGGGATTGCCGGTGTAATACAAAAAATAGGATGTTATATCATCACCTGCCCGAATGTTATTGTCAATGTCGAATAAGGTTTTGATGTGAATGCTTTCCACTTTGGAAACAGGAACATATCTAGGAAATACATCTATCACGGCATAGGCCGGTTCAAAAGCCAATAATTCATTGACTTTTTTCCAAAAGGCCGTATCATCATCATCGGAGGAATACAGGATAATCCGGATGGCAACGGCATCACGTTTCAAAGTATCGGTGGGATGGTTATCCCAATGCCGGCCGCTATTGTCGATACCTTCGATCCGCATGCTATCGAAGCTAAATGGAATTATTCTAGGCCGGCAACCGGCCAATGTTTTTAGGATGAATACAATGACAACTAATGTCAGGGCCTTTGATGCGGTTGGATTTTTCGGCAAACGGCGCATAACAAGTTGTTTAGTATCATCTTAATGCAAAAATCATTCCTTTTTTAGGTTATCCTATTCAAAATTTAAGGATATAACCTGAAAATCGCAAATTCGATTTAAGGTTATAGCCAGAAAATTTTCTACAAACGACAGCCACGGACCTTGGGGAACGCATTCCTTTGCATCCCGGCGAAGTCCCGTTTATTCCAAAGCCGGACCGAGCGGAAATAAGTCCCGAACGTATCGAAACGACAACATTGGAATTTCGAACGCACCTACCGTCTGGTTTCCATGACTTTCAATCGATAGGCTACTAATGGCAGGATTGCCAGGCATCAACTTCGTTCCAAAAAGGCCGGTTATGACCGGGCAAATTGCAACAAAGGTTCAATATTCTCCATGTCGGCTTGGCGAAGCGCTATCAAATAACGCGCCCTGGCTTCGCCTTTTCGGACAAGGTTTTTCCCTCCCCAAGTAAAAACAGGTCGTTCCAACACGTGAGAGACCAATACGTCGGCAAACAAACGCGAATGACGACCGTTTCCGTTCGGGAACAAATGAATTTTAACCATCCTGTGCTTACAACGTATGGCGATTTCGTCTGACGGATAAGTTTTATGTTCAATCCAATATTTACAATCGTCAAGAAGTTTACGTAATTCCTGTTCGATAAAAAACTTATCAACGCCTATGTTTTTATTGGTTTTTCTAAAATTACCGGCCCATTTCCAAACTTTGCCGAACATTTTCCGGTGCAGTGTTTTTACAAATTCCTCCGTTAGGATTTTGTCCTTTGAATATTTTCGTTTTAAACTCCACATTACCGCTTCTTCGATATTGGCCTGCTCAAAGGCATCCAATTCTTCCCTTGTGGAAATGGTTTTGATTTTAAGTTCATCGATTTCCTCGGGTTCCAAAGGTGTTTGCCCGGGTTCGTATTTCATGTTCAATCCCATAAATAAGGAGGAATTTCATTTTTTAATTCTTGTGCCTTTTCCTTAATGGCTTTTTCGATTTCCCGATCTGAAAGCCCTTGATTTTCCAAATGCATACTGACGGATGTGCGATTAACTATCTCCCGGGCTACCTCCCGGGCTCGTTTTTCGATCATTTGCTCTAATGAACTTTCATTGGGCAGAAATACATATACCAGCTTCATATCCAACGCTTTGGCAACCTGCCTAAGCACTTTCAAAGAAATGGTTCCCATCCGTTCTCTTTCTTCAATTTCCCTGACACTTTGAGGAGTAATTCCCAAACGCTTTCCCAATTGCCTTAAAGATATATTCAAGGCTTTGCGAATGCTATAAATCCAACCGTTAGACGGAATGAACGTTTCGTCTATATTTGCGCACCGGCTTATTTTTTTATCGAGTTGTTCCCGGATTAGTTTTTGTGCTTTCATAAGGTTATAACCTGAAAATTTTTCTGCAAATTTAAGGGTAAGACCTGAAAATCGCAAATTTGATTTAAGGTTATAGCCTGAAAATTTTCTTCAAACGACAGCCACGAATGTTGGGGAACGCATTCCGTTCCATCCCGGCGAAGTCCCGTTTATTCCTAAATTATCTTCCCGCGTGCCGGACCGAGCGGTAATGGGGCGAAGGGTGCGACGCCTTTTTTGTGCCGGCAACGGAGGCTTCGCCGCTCCGACAAGAAGACTCCGGTGCCGGCTTTACAAAAACCGGAGCGCCCGAGCCACATTGGAGCGGAGGGCCGGTTTCCCGAGCGCCCGAAGGGCGCGA
>JALWYR010000053.1 GCA_027003085.1 Flavobacteriales bacterium | reverse complement strand
CGTTCACGCATCGGCGGTTGCTTCAAGACGGCGGAGCGCTTTCGCACCCGCCGGCGTTCACGCCGCAGCCACCGGGCTGTCCGCTCAAATGCGGCTTGGGTGCGTCGGTTTTTGCATGGCCGGCGCTGTGGTCTCTTCCTCCGGGAGCCCCCGGCGCCGGCGCAAAAAAACACTTTCGCCCCTTCGCCGCATAACCGCTCCCATCCCTGGCGCGGTAAAATAATGATTTAAAACAAGTTAAATTATTAAAATTTGTCAATAAGTTTACCAGAATTATATTTGATAGTTCCACCCACTTTTTCGATTCGTTTTTTTAATTTCAAATATTTAGGGTAATTTTGAATATCCGGAACTCGAACTTTGGTTAAAACAATCCTTGCCGAAAGGATGAAGTCTTTAATTTCATGTTGCTTATGGACTATCGTTGAAAAAATTTGATCAAGGGCATCAGAAAAATGTCTACCTTTTAATTCCACTAAAATAAGATGTTCTTTCTCGCATAACAGAAATCCATAATCGCATTTTTGTACATCATCATCGGTAATATAACCACCATCAATATGGAATTTACATATCCGGTTATTCGAAATATTTTGTAGCTCGTATTTTCTGCTACCATTTTTAGCCACACTTAAAGGTCGCCTATCACAATATTCGGTATAAGGTTGAACATGTAATGTGCTACATTTCATAATCATCCATTTCAAAGAGTTTATTAAAAGTATCGTTTAAAACTTTGGATGCAGAATCAATAGCCTCGATTTTTATCAAGTGAGTATCATTGTCAATAATATCCTCTATTTTTCCATTTTGTACAAAAAAAGCATGAATAGAATGATGATCAATAACTTTTCTCTTTTCAATAACAGAAGAAATATTTTTTCCTTTTTTCATCAATACATCAGCATAAACCAAGTTGTTTATTGACGACAAAATGTATGGACTGTGAGTCGTAATGATGACCTGTGAGCGAGTGGCGTTAAATAATAATGCCACCAGATCGATAATTTCCTTTTGCGCTTCGGGATATAAATGTGCTTCGGGCTCTTCAATTACAATAAATAACTTATGATTGTTTAAAAGTGAAATAAAAATCAAATTCAGAATCCACACGGCTTCCTGCTGACCGGATGATGAATAATTTATTTTTACATATTTGTCATTAGACACATATAATTTTTCTCCATCAAATTCACTGATATATTTGGCCTTTAAAATATTTTCAATGATTTTTTTTGCACTATTGATATAGCCGAATTTAAGGGTTTCATCCGTTAAATGTAGTTTGTCGTTGACGAGTTCTTGCAAACTTTTTGAAAATAACGGTTTTATGGTATTTATCCTTTCAATGAAAGCCTGCATCAAATAATCGGTTTTGTGCGGGTGGATATATTGAAGTTGATCGGATAAAGTGGTAATAAGACTTCTCCCCGCAGGAATAAATAATAAATCCTTGTCATCTTCAAACAATTGGTTTACTAAGGATTTTATTTGATTGACAGCGTTTCGCTTTTCGATAGCTAGTTGTAAAATTTCACTTGACGATAAAAATTTCGGATCTTTTAAAAATGGCTTCGATAACCCGGTTTTTATTTGTTCCAAAATTTCAAAGAATTCCGATTTAAACTCTTTGCTAAATTCAGGGTTTATATATTGCCTGTTCAATGTTATTTCCAAATTTTTATTGTTCCCGAATTCATAATGCAGATATAAATCGTCCAAATGAGCCGTCGGCCCGAAAAAATTCAAGAATTTCTTTCTAATACGCTTTGCCACCGTCCCTAAGGGTTTAGGAGATTTGCCGGATTCGAGAACTTCAAGAAAATATTTAAACACATCATCTCTTAATGACTTAAAAAAATAAACACTTTTGCTGATGGTGCTTTTACCACTTGCTTGTGGGCCAATAAATACCATAAAAGGCTTTACCTCTAATTCGATATAATTTATCGGGCCAAAATTTTTGACCACCAATTTACCGTTCGACTTGTTTTTTGTCATTATGTTTTTTTACTTATTGTATTCACAAAAATACTTTATTTCACTGGATGATAAAAACCTGTTATAGGTTTCAATATGAAGTAAAGAATAAACCTGCTCCATTTTATTTCACTTTGCCAAAAAACACCCGCCGTTTGCCCGAAAAATTTTACATTTGAACAAAATCAAATCATTATGGAAAAACTTCTCGAACGCTTTTTACGCTACGTAAAAATAGATTCCCAATCCGACCCCGAATCCGACAAAACCCCCAGCACCGACAAGCAATGGAACATCGCCCGCCTGCTGCGCGACGAGCTTGAAGCCTTGGGCATGCAAGAGGTGGAACTGGACGAACACGGCTATGTGTATGCCACACTGCCGGCCAATACCGATGCCAACGTGCCCGTTATCGGCTTTATCGCCCACTACGACACCACACCCGACTACAACGGCACCGGCGTCAATCCGCAAATTCACGAAAATTACGATGGTGGCCCCATTGTGCTCAATGCCGAAAAAAATATAGTGCTTTCGCCCGATTATTTCCCCGAACTGAAAAAATTCAAGGGCCAAACCCTTATTACCACCGACGGAACCACACTACTGGGCGCCGATGACAAGGCCGGCGTGGCCGAAATCATGACGGCCATGGACTATTTGATTCATCATCCCGAAATCAAGCATGGCAAAATCCGCGTGGCCTTCAATCCCGATGAGGAAATCGGGCGTGGTGCGCATAAATTCGACGTGGAAAAATTCGGCGCCCGGTGGGCCTACACCATGGACGGCTCCGATGTGGGCGAACTGGAATACGAAAACTTTAACGCCGCCGGTGCCAAGGTGATCATCGAAGGTAAAAGTGTTCATCCGGGCTATGCCAAAGACAAAATGATCAATTCCATCCTGATTGCCAACGAGTTTATGTCGGCCTTTCCCAAAGACGAAGTACCCGAACGCACCGAGGGCTACGAAGGTTTTTACCACATCCTGAGCATCAACGGCTCCACCGAACGCACCGAAATGTATTACATCATCCGCGACTTTGACCGGCAAAAATTCGAGGCGCGCAAAAAATTCTTTATGGATGTGGCCGACCGTATCAATGCCCGCTTCGATAAACCCGTGGTCAAGGTGGATATGAAAGACCAGTATTACAATATGCTGGAAAAAATCCGGCCCAACATGCACATTATCGAAATTGCCGAAGCGGCCATGAAGGATTTGGGTATCACACCCAAAATCAAGCCCATACGCGGTGGAACCGACGGTGCCCAATTGTCGTTCAAAGGTTTGCCTTGTCCCAATATTTTTGCCGGCGGTTTGAACTTTCACGGCCCCTACGAATATGTTCCCCTGGAATCCATGCAAAAGGCCACGGAACTCATTGTCAAAATCGCCGAAAAAACCGCCGAAAAATACGGCGCCTAAATCCCCGACTCCCATGAGTAAACTACCGGATTTCCTTTACCGACATATCGGGCCTGATGCCGTCGAACAACGTCAAATGTTGAACACCCTGGGCGTGCCCGATTTGGAAACCCTCATGACGCAAACCATTCCCGACGACATTCGCCGGACTACGCCTTTGAATTTGCCCGAGCCTTTGACCGAAGCCGCCTTGGAAGAGGATTTGAATGATTTGGCTTCGCGCAACCGGATTTGGCGTTCCTATATCGGTTATGGCTTCTACGGCACCCACATGCCGGGCGTGATACGGCGCAATATTTTGGAAAACCCATCGTGGTATACGTCCTACACGCCCTATCAGGCCGAAATATCGCAAGGGCGGCTCGAAGCATTGCTCAACTACCAAACTATGCTCACCGAACTCACGGGCATGGAATTGGCCAACGCTTCGCTATTGGATGACGCTACGGCTGCCGCCGAAGCCATGTTGATGCTGTTCAACCTGCGGTCGCGTCAGCAAAAAAAAGCCGGTGCCAATCGCTTTTTTGTGGACGAAGGACTTTTTCCTCACGTCTTGGAAGTGGTCAAAACCCGGGCGCGCTTCAAGGGTATTGAATTGGTTACAGATAACCCACTAATCTTCCGTCCCGACGAATCCGTGTTCGGTGCCTTGCTGGCTTATCCGCTGCGTTCGGGCGAAATTCCCGATTTGGATGTCCGGTTGAAAGTATTCCGCGAAGCGGAAATCAAAACCGCCGTCCATACCGACCTGTTGATGCTTACGCTTTTGCGCCCGCCGGGGCATTTCGAGGGTGTGGACATCGTAACGGGCGGAACCCAACGCTTCGGTTTGCCCTTGGGCTATGGCGGTCCGCATACGGGATTCTTGGCCACGCGTATGGACTACAAACGCCAGGTGCCCGGCCGCATCATCGGCGTAAGTGTCGATGCCCGTGGCAACCGCGCCCTGCGCATGGCCCTGCAAACACGCGAACAGCACATCAAACGCGAACACGCTACGTCAAACATTTGCACCGCCCAGGCCCTTACGGCCATCATGAACGGAATGTATGCCGTGTATCACGGGCGCGAAGGGCTGCAACGCATTGCCCGCCGTGTTCACTCCTTGACGGCCCGTTTGGCCGTCGCATTGGAAAATGCAGGCATCGGGCAACGGAACAAACATTTTTTCGATACGCTCCGCCTCGAAATTCCACACGAAAAAATACGCCCCCTTGCCGAGGCCGAACAAATAAACCTGAACTATTTCGAAGACCCGGGAACCATTTTGATTTCCCTGGACGAACTGACCACCGAAGCCGAACTCGCGAAACTAATCGATATTATCGGCCGGGCCACCGGAAAAAATATTTCCTTGCCCGAAGAAGCAGCAGGACGCTTACCGAAGGAAGATTTACGCACCGACGAATTTATGCATCAGGAGGTATTCCGCCGCTACCGGAGCGAAACCGAATTGATGCGCTACATCAAAAGTTTGGAACGCAAGGATTTGTCGCTCACCCACAGCATGATTCCTTTGGGTTCCTGCACCATGAAACTCAATGCCGCCGCCGAACTCTTTCCGCTCAGCGACGGTCGTTGGGCCAACCTGCATCCGTTTGTGCCTGCGGAGCAGGCTGCGGGATACCGGGAATTGTTCCGCAGGTTGGGAGATTATTTGCTCGAAATTACCGGTTTGGATGCCATCAGTTTTCAGCCCAATTCGGGTGCGGCGGGCGAATATACCGGACTCAGTATCATCAAATCCTATTTCGAAGCCCGAGGTCAGCATCAACGCGATGTGGCGCTTATTCCCGCCTCGGCACACGGCACCAATCCCGCATCGGCTGTAATGGCCGGCCTTCGTGTGGTGGTGGTCAAAACACTGGAAAACGGAAATATCGACACGAACGACCTGGCCGAAAAAGCCCGGAAATATGCCGATAACCTTGCCGTGTTTATGGTAACCTATCCTTCGACCCACGGCGTTTTCGAGAAAGATATCGTTCGAATGACCGAAATCGTTCACCGCCACGGCGGATTGGTGTATATGGACGGTGCCAATATGAATGCCCAAATGGGCCTTACCTCGCCGGCGGCCATCGGTGCCGATGTTTGCCACTTAAACTTGCACAAAACCTTTGCCATGCCCCACGGCGGTGGAGGTCCGGGCGTGGGGCCGGTGGCTGTAAAGGCGTTTTTGAAAGATTTTTTGCCCAACCATGCATTGGTGGAAACCGGCGAAGCCAAAGGACATCAAGTGGCGGCGGCTCCCTATGGTTCGGCCATGCTGTTGCCCGTTTCCTACGCCTACATCCGGCTGATGGGTGCCGAAGGCCTGCGGAAAAGTTCCGAGATAGCCATCCTCAATGCCAACTATTTGGAACATTTGATTTCGCCCTATTTCCCTACGCTCTACAAAGGTGAAGCCGGCCGCGTGGCACACGAGTTTATTGCCGACCTGCGCCCGTTCAAACACAAGGTAAGTGTGATGGATGTGGCCAAACGGCTGATGGACTACGGCTATCATGCACCCACGGTTTCGTTCCCCGTGGCCGGCACTTTGATGATCGAACCTACCGAGAGCGAAAGCAAGGCCGAATTGGACCGTTTTGCCGAAGCCATGGAAGCCATCTATCGCGAAATCGAAGCCGTGGAAGAGGGCAACGACGATGCACCTTTGTTCCACGCGCCGCACACAGCCGAGGAAGTTACCGCCGATGTGTGGTTCCACGGTTACTCGCGCCAAAAAGCCGTCTATCCGTTGCCATGGATTGCCGCCAACAAGTATTGGCCGCCCGTAGCCCGTGTGGATGATGCCTACGGCGACCGTCATCTACACTGCACCTGCGACCCGACCGAAAGCTATGCCTCCGAGGAATCATAAATCGCCCAAGCGACTGCATTTTATTGCGTTGGTTGCACCCGGGCCCGTGCAATCCGAACTAACGGAGTTTAAGCATTTGGCCCGTGAACGTTTCGGTTCGGGGCATGCGCTTAATGCACCCGCGCACATCACGCTTATTCCACCTTTTTTTGCCACAGCCAATCAAATGGAGGATTTTATCCCTCAGCTGGCGGAATTTATCGCCGGTTATCCGCCTTGGGAATTGAAAATCAAGAATTTCGGCCGATTCGGCAAGCGTGTGATTTTTGCCGGTGTGTTACCCGATCCGGAGCTTAACCGGTTCCAGGCTAAACTCTTCGAGCTTTTCAAATCCCGTTTCCCGTCCTACCCTAAGCCCAACCGGTTTCATCCGCACCTGACGGTGGCCCACCGCGACCTGTCGCCGGAACAATTTCCTGCGGCTTGGCACTATTTTTCCGCCTTGTCCTATGAACGGAAAATTATCGTGGACAAACTGAGTATATTGATTCACCGCGAGCGGAAATGGCATATCATGGCGCAGTTGCCATTCGGAAAAATTTAGGCTTGGGGAATTCCCTGTTTGCAGGTCCCTATTTATTGCCTTAAAAATTATTTTTCGTTATAATGCCTGCTTACACCCTCACGCAACCAAGCCAAATAGGCCTGCACGTCGGGTTCGTAGGCTTTGGGCTGGTTAAGCAATTTTTCGTCGGGTGAAATGAGCACATAATAGGGTTGGGAATTGGATTTGTAGCGGTAGATTTCCAGCTCGGCCCAACGGTCGCCAATGGTGGTGATTTTTCGGCCGCTGTATTTGGAAACATATTGCTCGGCCGGTGGGAGTTCACGCTTATCGTCCACGTAGAGCGAAACAATAATCAAGCTGTCTTTCATCAAGGCATGCACAGCCGGGTCGGTCCATACGTTGTTTTCCATTTTACGGCAATTCACACAGGCCTGACCCGTAAAATCCAGCATCAAGGGTTTGTTCACCCGCTTGGCATAGCGCAAGGCTGCCTCGTAATTGTTGCGGAACACCAAAAGGCCGTTGTAATGATATTCGGCGCCCGGTGGAAGCTTGTCATTTGCCGAAGCATGCGTATTGTTCCGATCCATACGATTGAAACCCACACCATGGGGCGATTCGGCATAGGACTGATAAGGCGGGAAAGCACTGATCCATTTGAGCGGCGCACCCCACAGACCGGGAAGCATATAAAACACAAAAGCCAGGGAAAGCAAAGCCGTCATCAGGCGGCCTACGCCAATGCGGTTGCTGTCGTCGTCGTATGGCAGTTTGAACATGCCCAGCAAAT
>JALWYR010000052.1 GCA_027003085.1 Flavobacteriales bacterium | reverse complement strand
TAGGATCCAAATAGATGATATTGGTACCCGAAATCAATTGAAGATGAATGGCAAAATCGGTTTCGTACACTTCGTTTACGCGGTCGATAATCACATTGATGGCGGCCAAAACCGCTTGTTTTTTCTGTGCATCGGTGGCGTTGGACGGAAGGGTGCCGTTGTTGATGGCTTGTTGTACATGGAATTGCGAAAACTCGCCATCGGCAGCAAAGGCCAAGCGGAAAGTACGTAAAATTTGATCCGAATACGCAGGACGGGCGGATTGGCCGGGTAAATCGTATTCAATACTTTCGGTTACATCGCAATGATGCTCCAAGCCCGGCTGGTCGGCCATAAAGTAATAAATGTATGTCCCTGCATTGTCGAAGGGTTGAAGCACCGCTCCACCTTTCCGGCCTCCGTAGGTTTTGAGGAAAACACCCAAGGGGTTGATTTCCATTCGCATGCGGCGCGCTCCTTTTACTTCCACCCCGCGAAACGAAAGCAAATCGGGAAATTCGGCTTCGCGCTCGGCGCTCATCGGGTGGGTGCGATACATGCGGAATGTAACTTTATCATTGTCGGGTAAAGGAACGGTAAGCAAAATATCGGAACGACGTCCCGAAAACTGATCGGGCGAAGCGGTCAGAAGGTTTAATAATGCTTGTTTGTCCACTTTTATCAACCGGTAATCCGAAGGCATACGTTCTTCGGGATAAGATACTTGCCCGTCAGCCGCCGGGACAAACCGGAAAAATTTTTGGGCATGAGCTTGAAAAGCCAGTAATAGTCCTACGAGAATAAATAATTTTTTCATATCGAATTATTTTATTTGTATCATTTGATTCCAGTAATACTGATTTTGATTAATGCGAAGGATATAGCTTCCTTTGCTCAGTTGTCCGGTGGTAATTTTTTGTTCGAATACCGAACCGGGTACGGGCTCGAAATTTTTCGAATAAACAACCCGGCCGCTTAAATCCGTTATTTGAACGGACACGGGCTGATGATATTTCAAGGGAAACCGGATATTAAATTGACCGTCGGAAGGATTGGGATAAACTTTTACACCGGTAATTCCGTAATTTTTTACATTCACCAAATAACAGAATTCCAAAGCCCAGTCGTTCAGTGTTCCTTGGTCGGGTGCGGCATTATCGTTAATGGCCAAAATCCAATCGCCGGCCGAATATTTATCGTTCAACACACTCAGGTTTTCCACCGGTTGAATATTACCGGTCAATTGACTGCAATCTATGTTATTTCCATCGTCGTCGAAAGTGAGCACCAAATTATCCTGCCCGCCGCAATTGTGGTTCCAAAGCATCACTTGGGTGCCGTCGGGGGCAATGAGTTTGATTTGTAAATCCCTTACATAGCTATGCGTAATATTTACATGCACGTTTACATCCGAAATGTATTGATTTTCGCTCACGTGGATGGTGTCGGTTATTCCCGCGCTATTGTTATCGGGAATGCTGATGGCAGGTGCATGCGTATGTTGGTTTCCGCATTGTTGGGTGTAGTTGCCTATGGTGATCCGTGCGGGGTTGATCGACAGGAAGTAATTATCCCGTGCTTTGACCATAATTCTTGCATTGGCTGAATTTACGTTGGGTACGGTAAAGGTAGTGGAGCCGTTGTTGGGCACACCTGCGGCCAACGTATCGGTAAAATGCAAACCGGCATCGTAGGAAGCAATAACATCCACCGTTGAGCAATTGATATACCCCTGATCGGTTCCGGCCACATCCCAGGTTACGGTTACCTGCTGTCCGGGTAGCCATGCTTCGGTGGTTTGTTGCGAAGTGATACGGAAAGGTCCTGCATCGTCGCGAACACCCAGGTAAATCACATCATTGGCTGTTTGACCTTTTCCCGGATGATTATCCCGTGCCGTAACATTAAAGGTCAAAAGACGCGTTACGCTTGGCAATACTTCCCAGGTTGACGAAGTTTGCCCGGCCAATAGGGTTTCGAGTTTAGGGAAAAACCTTACCGTAGTGTCCCGTTCGGGATAGGGGCGGAACATGGGCCCGTCGGTCCACGTGGGTTGCGGGGTGGTGGTGATGCTATGCGAGGATTGTGGCGCATCTTCTTCGTCCCAAACCAAAGTTACAGGGTCGCCGTCGGCATCCGACACCGAAGCCGATAGCATAAACGGAGTTTCTTTGGGTATGTATTTATCCACACCGGCATTGATTGACGGAGCACTGTGGCCCACGGGTTCATTTACACTACACGACCCCGTTCCGTTATTGTTAATGTTATTGCGGAATTCTTTAATGGCCACATAATTAAAGCGGTCGTCGGTCCAGTTTTGTACATCGGGCGGACAAATGCCCGCATAAGACATAATGGTGGTTCCGCTACCGGTTTCCACCGCCGTGGCATCGTGACGGCTTCCGCCACAATTGGAATTGCTAAATGTGTGGTTGGCACCGAATTGATGCCCCATTTCATGACAGGCCACGCTTATAATGTAGCGGTCGGTTTCGGGTTGTTGTCCGCGAATAGCGCCACGACCTTTCATGCCTGAACAGACCACGCCCAATTGCGCCAAGCCCTGCAAATTACCTTGACACCATACTTGGCTTACGTCATAATTGGCCGAACCGATTTGTGTATTTACCGTTGTTTGATTTTGATTGAGCAAACCGGACATATTCGATGCACTGTTGTCAAACGGGTCGGTCGAAGGATCCAGGTAAATCACTTGGTCTTCGTTGTTGACCAAAATCAAACGAATAGCCATATCCTTTTCGTAAACACTATTGATGCGGGTTACGGCAGCTTGGACAGCCCCGAGAACGGCCGTTTTTTTATCGGCATCCGATGCCGAAGACGGAATACCCAAACGGTTGAGTGTATACTGCGAGTATTCGCCTGTTATGCTGGGTGCATAACGGTATTTGCGCAAGGTTCCATCGTTGAAGGCCGGACGTTGAAGCATATTTTCGTCGAATGAGGGTGTTTCTCCTTCCACATCGGCCACATCGCACCGGAAACCTTCGTCGGTAAAATACTGTTGGTCGATAGAGTAACCGATCCACGTGTTTTCGGCATAAGGTTTGAGCAAAAAGGTAGGCTTGCCCGGCCGGGTAACAATCATATTCACTTCGTAGGGCGAAACACTTACATGAAGAACTTTCCCCGACTTGCTTTTACCCAGCAAGGTAAAGAGTTGCGGATATCGCCGGGCCAATCCGTCTTCCATATATCGTACCCTGTGGGTTTCGAATCGTTCCACCGTACCCCGGGCATCTACGGGAATCATCAAATCAACTGCCGGTCCGTTTTCATTTTCAAATGGTGCATTTTCGGCCCTTTGCAGGGCGGTTCTTAAATCCGTTTGCATCAAAATATATTTTCGGGGCATGGGCTCGTGAAAACGCTCTTGTGATGCCGGAATTGTTCCCGGTACAACCGGTTTCCATTGTTGGGCCCACAACCCTTGAAAACCAATGAATATTCCAAGTACTAATCCCAAAAATCGTGTCATTACATTTATTTTTATCATTCGTTATTTTTTTAAAATGCTACCGGCCGGCACCCTATTCCCATTACGGAAGCCAACGATAAATGCATCGCGGAATCCTTTTTGCCGTGCCTGACGTTGCAATTTTTTTACTTTGTCAAAGTTAAGGGTTTTTCCGTAGAAATATTTATAAACATTCCCCATTTTTTTATAAAAAACCGGATTTAAGCCTTTAAAATAACGCGAAACATTGGGAATTTTATGTTTCGACATGGCCACCTGAACACTAAAAAAACAATTGTTGCAATTGACATTCGAAACTTCAAAATTATTACCGGAACTTGTCAGAGAATGTTGTGAATTTTGGGTATGCTGAACATCTCGGGCTCCGCCGGTTGAGCCGTGCCCGGTTTCCCGGCCGGTATTAGTGCTTCCCGAGCCCGGTACGTTCAAATCCGAAACATGTAAATCACCGGTCGCCTCGGTGTTTTGCAGTATCAGTTTTTTATATTTTATGACTGCATTGGCAATGGAATTGGCGATTTTCAACTGTCCGGCCCGGCTGTGCAGGAATTTTTCTTCTTCGGGATTGGACAAAAAACCCACTTCGGTCAGGATGCTGGGCATATAGGTTAAGCGCAAAACGGCAAAACCGGCCTGCTGTACGCTGCGGTTTTTGGTGTGTATGCTTTTTTGGTATTCCTTTTGCACCAAGGCAGCCAACAAGATACTTTGTTCCAAATATTCCTCTTGCATCAGTTCCAAACCGATAAATGTTTCCGGCGCGTCGGGGTCGAATCCTTTGTAATGAAGTTTGTAATCGTCTTCCAACTTAATCACGGCATTTTCTTTCTTGGCCACTTCCAGGTTGTCTTTGTTGCGGTGGATACCCAACACATAGGTTTCCGATCCGCGAACGTTTTTGTTCGGATTGGCATTACAGTGAATCGAAACAAACACGTCGGCCTTGGCTTTATTGGCAATGTCGGCCCGCTTTCGGAGTTCGACAAACTTATCGGTCTTGCGGGTCATTATCACGCGAATATCCGGGTCGTTTTTCTTCAAAATACTATCCACCTTTTTGCCAATGGCAAGCACCACATCCTTTTCGTGGATTTTGGTACGGCCCGTCCCCAGTGTCCCGGCGTCTTTACCGCCGTGGCCGGGGTCGATGACTACCGTGAACTTTTTGGCCGGATGCTGTGTTTGTGCCTGTATTGCATAAATAGGCATACCGACCAACATAATAATACCAATCCATGTTTTTTTGTCAAAAAAATTTTTCATATCGCCCAAATTCATTCAATTTTTAATAAGGATAGAGACAAAAATCATACCACTTGAATTTGCTTTGACAATGATAATGACAATTTAAGTAAAATAAAAATCCGAATGCAGTGAGATGTGCTTATTGGCATGTTTGTTATATGTACGTTCAGGCGCCTGGGCCTTCGCATTGCACAAAGGGGTAAGAGCGGCCGCTCGACACCGGATTAAAAAACACCGACGGCATGATTTTCGGTATGATTTTTGCTTGAATAAATTTTAAAGATGTTTAGTTATGAAAAAATTACTTGCTTTATTGCTTACAGGATTTTTCCTTATGGCAGCAGCCCAGTCCGAACCGGTGTTGCACTACAAATTTCTGATTACCGACGGCGGCACGCCCGTTAGTTCGGCCGTAAATCTCAAATTCCGTATCAAGGACGGTTCCACCGTGCTGTGGGAAGAAGAACATACCGGCGTTACGCCCGATGCCAACGGCATTGCCTCCATCGATGTGGGCACCGGCACCCAAACCGGTGGAACACTTATGGACATTAGCGATGTGGATTGGTCGCAGGATTTGACCTACGATGTGGATGTTGATTTGGGCAGCGGCTATGTTTCGATGGTTTCCGATGCCGCTTTTCGTTACGTTCCCAAAGCCAAATACGCCGACCGTGCCGATTTCAACGGCCTGGACAATAAACCCGTTACTTTCCTGCTCACCGGAACTACGGATTATCCTTCGCAAATTACCGATGAAATTTACCACACGGGCAAAGTGAGTATCGGCACCGATGCTCCGGCCGGTATTGCTTCGCTCTACGTAGCCGGAAATGGAAACGGCGGAGCATCCTATGCTCTTAAAACCCAAATCGATGTGGCGAGCAATGCCGATAAAACCGGTATATATAACCTGTTGCAGTTTTCCGGAGACGGATATTTGAAAGCCATAGCCAATAGGGTTAGCACTACGGGCAACGGAACCCACGTGGGCAATTGGACCCAAATGGACGGAAACGGTTCGGGAACTCATTTGGGCACCTACAACCGTATGTTTGGCGACGGAACGGGTTATCAAACCGCCGTCCTGAACGAAATACGCAATACGGGCGATGACTATCACGTAGGTGTATACAATTGGATTACCAATGATGGCGACGGTGAGCACTACGGCATGGTTAACCTGTTGACCGGAAGTGGTGATGGCCTGCAAGTGGGTGTTTCCACCACCATAACCAACGACGGAGCGGGCGACAAATACGGAACTTATGTGTATATCGATTCTTCACTCCCGGGTATCCATTACGGTATCTATGCCGACGTGCCCGGCGATACATCTTATGCCGGATATTTCAACGGCAACATTTTTGTAGCCGAAAAACTCAAAGCATCCGTTTCGGGCGATGCCGATATGAAACCTTACCTTTACGGAAAAGTGGATGCCACCGGAAACGTGGATGCCGACAGTTCAACGCCCGGATTTACGGTAAGTGGTTCGACCGGACATTATACCGTTACATTCGACACGGCCTTGCCCGATACGCACTATATCGTGCAAGCATCGATCGAAGGAAACGATTTCGGGCTTATCCGCGTGGTCAAATCCGCAACGGGTTTTGATGTTTACACCGCCGACACCGGTGGAACCCAAGCGGCCCGTGAATTTTCCTTTGTAGTTTATCGTAAATAATTTGAAAAATTTATCGCTATGAAAAAATATTTCTTCGCTTCGTTCGGATTGCTACTAAGCATCGGTTTGCCGGCCCAAGTGGCTTTGTATAAAACTTCCTTGGCTCCGTCGGGGGGCAGCGTCTCCAACGGTTCGGTGCAAATGATTTATACCGCAGGCGAAAATTTTGTCCGCGAAGCGGATGTTTCGTCCACTCACCTTTCCGAAGGTTTCATTGGCCCCGACCTGGCGGCAATTATGGGCGTGGAAAACTATGCGCCCTTGGAAGGCGTGCATATTTATCCCAATCCGGTAAAGGATTACCTTCATATCGGTTTCGATTCGCAGGCGCATTATGTGGTTCGGCTCTATGACCTGTCGGGCAAACTGATTATGGAACACCAAACCGATGACAGGAATTTGCAATTGGATTTACGTGCTTTGCCCGCCGGATTGTATATGCTCGGTATCACCGCACCCGGTCAAAAACGTTTTACGGCGGTCAAAATCCGAAAGTTGTAAGCCCTTGTAAAGCAATAAAATCAAACCGCGGGGATATTCCGCGGTTTTTTTATTTGATTTACCGTCATTTATCCTTCCAATTCCACCATTTTAGTTTTTCCGGATCACGTTGGGTTTCGTCGGTGTTGGCATAATAAACGGCACACCTAAAAACATATAGCACACATCGGTCGTGAACACTTTGCGAAAAGCGGTTCAATGCTTCATAAAGCTTCGCGGGCTCTTTTCCGCGCAAATCGGAAACGGAGCGTATGCCAATGTTCCATAAATCAAGTGCTATGGAATTCCCAACGCCGGGAATTTGTTTTAATGCTTGGAGCGATTTTTGTTTGTTTGAAGACATAATGTTTCGAAAGTTATTAGCTATCGCGCAATTAATTCGAATTTTTGTTTGGAATTCGAGTTCATAAATCCTTCATTTGAAATTGACAGTAATCCCTTATACGAAATCCATCTTCCGTTATCAACTGAAAATTCGCCAACGGCATTATATTTAACTTCGGTTTTCGATGGCGATAGATTTCCAAATACATCGATGTTACCCTCTACGTATTCGTAAATGTCATATTTACCCGTTGTGCATTATAAAAATATGATAAAAAGTCGTTCATGTTACGAATAAAATTCGTATATTTAGTTGTCAATCAATAAATTAAATAACCATGAACGACTTTTATG